>CAIWHS010000287.1 GCA_903912515.1 uncultured Planctomycetaceae bacterium | reverse complement strand
GGCACCAACCGGATTTGGCCCGACCCAAGCTCAAGCTCCGTTTGGTTGAAATTCCGCCCCATGCGAATGACGATGGACTCCCCATAGCAAACCATCGCAATCCCCTGGCGCTTGTCCTGGCCTTTGAATCTCTTTTCCTGGCTTTTGAATTCCTCGCCATTCAGATAGGCCTTGGTTGCAATCCAAGTGCCAGATAGTTGGGGGAAAGGCGTGTACTTGGGTTTTTTCCATTCGGGAACAGGTAACTCCTCACCAAGCGCTTTTTTCAATTCCTCGGCAAAAGTTGTATTATTGGGCCCCGCATTCCTATCCCTATCTAACCCCATTCCCGGCGGCCCACCTCCTGACATACTGCTCGGAGATACAAAACCTGGTAACTCTACACCCGGCGGCCCACCACCCATTAAGGGCACACCGCTCGGAGGAGATACAACATCAGGCAAGACTGGCATGGGAGCATGACCCGCCAATGAATCCGATTGCCCAAGAGAGAGATCAGGCTCGAAAGTCTCCAAATTTGGACCAGCTTTCCCCTCCTTGGATCCTTTCTCTTGTTTAGCCAACTCCTCTGCCAATCGTTCGGCTTTGGCCCTCTCCTGTTCCTTAAAATCACGTACCCAGACCTCGTTTGAATAGCTCAAGGTCCGAATGCCAAGAAAAACCAAAAAGGTCACGCCAACCAAAACCACCAAGCTAACCAGCGTCTTCACCACCACACGGCTGATCCGTTCGCCCCAGCTCAGACACCCAAAAAACAGCGCCAAGCAAGCTGCAACGCCTCCAAACGCCAGCGCCCATTCGTCACGCGTGGTTATGGCCAAAAGCGGCGGTGTCAAAAACACCGCCAAAAACAGACCCAGCGCAATCAGTGAGAACAACCGCATGTCCTTCGGGTGGCCCATCTCCGTCTCCTCCGCGCGTGTCAATCGTTCCGGCAACCCCTCGGCTTGCGGGCTGCGCACATGCTTCAGGCACTGTTCCAAAGTTTCAGCCACCTGCCGGGCACTCTCCGGCCGGTCCTCCGGCTTCGGCTGGTGCAGCCAGCCAACCAGCCGCTCCGCCCACTCGGGCGCGTCCGCCGCCACAGTCCGCAAGGGAGGCATCGGTTGGGTGGCTATGGTTCGTATCGTTTCGCTGCCTAGCTCCCGGTTCACCGGCGGCTGCCCCGTCAGCATCGCAAACACCAGGCTCCCCAGGCTGAACAGGTCGCTCCGGAAATCCACCGGCTCGCCCCGCGCCTGCTCCGGCGACATGTAGTGCGGCGTGCCCGCCAGCACCCCGCTGCTCGTCAGCGACGCGTCATCCGCCGCCCGGGCCAAACCGAAATCCGTGATGATCGCCCGCTCCGTCCCCTTGGCTAGCAGCACATTGGCCGGCTTCACATCGCGGTGGATCAGCCCCTGCGCGTGCGCCGCCTCCAGTCCCCCGGCCACCTGCAGCCCGATCGACAACGCCGATTCCAGGTCCAGCTTCCCGTCCCGGTCCAGCCGCTGCTGCAGTGAGGGATCGGGCAAATACGGCATCACCAGATAAGGCAGTTCCTGGTGCTCCGAAACCTGGTAGATCGCGATCACATGGTCATGGATCACCGCCGCGGCGGCCCGAGCCTCCCGTGCGAAACGCCGTCGCGCCGTGGCGGATGACGCCAGATGCGGCGCCAGGATCTTGATCGCCACATGCCGGTCCAGGGCCGGGTCCCGGGCCTTCAGCACCATCCCCATCCCGCCAGAACCGATCACCTCCGTCACCTCGAACGGCCCGATCTTCCCCACCGCCCTCGGGTCATCACTTGGCCCCAAAAGCCGCAGTAGCGAGAAGGACAAGCCACCCTGGGCGGCTCCGGCGTCCGGCTTGGCCGGTTGCTCCTTCAGCACGCGCCGCACCCGCACCCAGTCAATCTCCGGTGCGGCAGCCGCCTCCAGCCGGGCCCTGCAAGCGGCACACTGTTCCAGATGCCGGCACAGGTCCTCGGGAACCGGTTGGTCCGCGGGGCCATGAGCCAGCCGCTCCACTTGCTCCACCGGGCATGCTTCAGGCTGCCTTTCCGGGGCTGTCATGGTGTTTCCTCCCCCTGGCTTGCTCGTGGCCCGCCGGCATCCGGGGCCTGAACAATCGAGTCCCTGTGTGCCATTTCCAGCGCCACCGTGCGCAGCGCCTTCATCACCCGGCTACGCGCCGTGTAGGCCGCTCCCGGCAATTTTCCCAGTTCCAGCGCCACCGCTTCAGTCGCCTCGCCCCCCACGGTGGTGCGGTGGAACAGTTGCCACACTTCCGGGCTGAAACGGGATTCCACCACCCGGGCCGCCGCGCGGTAGATCTGGTCCAGGCGCTCCATTTCCCAAGCCTGGTCCAGGTCCGCGTTCGGTGCCGGCAGCGCGTTCAGGTAATCCCACACGCTCGACCGGCCCGAGCCCCGGTGCCTCATTTCCCGCTGCAGCACATTCAGCGTGGCGTTGCGGGTGACGGTGGCCAGCCATTTGCGAAACCGTCCCGGCTCCGCGTGCCCCGGCCAGTCATCCGCCGCCCGGGCCACCGCCCACAGCACATGCTGGCAAATGTCCTGAGCATCCGCCGTCTGCAACCCCCGCCCCGTCACAAACCCTTTGATCACCGGCTCATACAGCCGCGTGAACTCGCTCCACGCCTGCATGTCCGCCGGGTCACGCAGGCGTGCCAGCAGCGTGTCACGTGTTTCCGGCCAGGCCTGCATGCCCCACTCTCCTGCAGATACAACACGCCAACCCCAAAAACCTTACACGGTTTTTTCCACCCGACCTCCATCATCCCCCATAACGCCAGCGCCGAACACACCCGGAAAAACAACAACCCCGAAGGGGGTGTGCCCTTAGCCCAGGGCATCGCCCTGGGTTCCGATTCCCGCCGGTTCAATCACCGCCCATCAATCCCGCCGGTACCAAACCCATGCAAGACGCCCGCGCCCCGGTTCTCCCAAACCGTTTTGCCTTCCCCTTCGCGCCCTTCGCGTCTTCGTGGTGAATCCCTTGTCCTCCGTCAGCGCCAGAACCCGTGCACTCCCGCGCACGGCTCGCCAAAGGCAAAATCCAATGGTTCCTGGGCAAGCCCCCGTCGCCAGGCGGGGGGTGTCTGCCTCCCACGCAGCACCTTGAAAGC
>CAIWHS010000286.1 GCA_903912515.1 uncultured Planctomycetaceae bacterium | reverse complement strand
GCTCACGCCGAGTATGCCGCCAAACGCATCCGTGACCACACCCTTAACTTCCTGACCTTGGAATCGTCAATTAAAGACAATGACATCGATGTCACTGCCTTGGCGTGCATCGAGTCGCTCAATAACCCATTTCCCGATTTGGATTATCGTATTTTTGCTTCCAACCCGGTCAAAGCGATTTGAGAAATTCAATAAGATCGCCCCGTGCTGCGGGTGTTAGCCCATCCCCGAAGGTATGGCCTTGGTTTCCCCTTCCAGATTTTCCAGTGTCGTAAATCTTTCGGGCCTCGAGGGCCGAGTCGGTAATGCCTTCGGCAGGGGATATCGTTTTCCATCCCACCTTCACCCGGTCGTAATCAGCCTCGTTGGTCCGGAAAGTTCTGGTGAAAACGGATGGTCTGGTTTTGGAGTTCAGCAGGTGTTCAAGTGTTGGGATAGAGCCATTGTGAAGGTAGGGGGCGGTGGCCCAGATTCCGTCCAAGGGTGGGGCTTGGTATCCACCGGATCGCTGGGACTTGTAACCGTCGCCAAACCAACCATTGCGCTCCTTGGAAAACCAGCTTTGGTTGTAAAATTCGCCAAATGCGGGTTCAATTCCCGCATACCGGGTCTTGTCGGTCCCGATCTCATCCAAGGGGATAACCTTGTTTGGGTAATGGTCTTTGGTTCCGTGGCATCGGCTGCAATTTTCTCTGAAAACCACCTCGCCACGGCTCACTTTCCCACTATCCAGTCCCCACGGCCACTTGGGGGCTTCAACCGACAGGATCCATGCCTGAATATCTCTAAAGGTATCCTCCTCTCTATTAAAGGCGCTCGTCAGGTTAAAGGGGTGCATCATGAACTGCATGATCGACCGCACGCTAGCCGCTTCAGCTTCAGCGGTGGCATACATGGTTTTCTTCCGCTTCAAATGCCACCAAGCGGGCACATCCTCGCAAAGATCATCATGCAGCCCCAAATTTCGCCAAGGCAGCCTAGGCGAAAGGTCGGGGTTTCTAAGACCACCAAGATAAACCGCGGTAGCACCGGCTTCATTGGTCCCGCGAGCATTACTGAAGGTGTAGGGGGTGCGAATCGGCTTGGTGCCCTTGGTCGAAAGCTCCTCAAATATCGCCTGCAAATCCAGCATAGTGTTGCCAAGGCCCGGAAAAGATTCGCCCAGAAGAGAGCCACCATGACAAGTCAGGCAATCCAAGCTCGCTCCATCGCTTCCAAAGGGCATCCGGCTGGCCTTCAACCCCATAGGCAGCCCTTTGTTTGGGTAAGGAGCCTCAGACAATCCATAGCGCTCACGAAAAAGCTGGCCATAGTTTGCCGGCTTCTCCGAAAGCCCCCAAAGTTTCCAGGCGTTATCGATTTGGGATCTTGGAAATTGACCAGGAACAAAGGCTCTTTCGGTAAGCGCCTCATATCCTTTGGCAGCATTTCCCTTGGGGGTTTGGCAAAAACCAAAATTGGCAACAAGCCAAAAGCACAGTACCAATACCCAAGAGGTAAAGGCCCGAATTGCGTTTGGGTTGATGCCGTTCATGGGGCCTGCCGCCAATAACATGTGATGCGATTTCTTTATTCTAGTCTAGAACGCAAAAAGAGATTATGGAAAAGAGACTTTAGGAGGTAATGATTTCATGGGAATGCAATTGATGGTGCCTGAAAGCGGCCCTGCCGATGTGGCAAAAGCGGCCAGTGAAATGGGTATGCCACTTCGAATGGTCGACAACATGCCTGCTTTCCCCGATGAGGCGGTGCCCGAGGCTTTTCAGGAAATCCGCCTAGGAGCAGAAGGGGGAATGATTAGTATTCGCCACTCCCCCGCAGGGTTGGTGCTGGTTGTGTGGGGAAATGCCGATACCAAATTGCAACAATCGTTGACCAAGTTGGCAGTTCGCCTCGCGGGGCTTTCGTCCGGAAAACTGCAGGCTGCCGGCAAGGTTTGGCAGGCTGACGAATGGCTCGCAGCGGGTGCGCCTTTGGTCGACTCCTAAGGGGTTTTCACCGCAGGGGAATGGCCCATCAATACCAGCCTCATTTCCAAAAAGACTTCTTGGCTACCGATGGCGATTTTTTGCGGCCAAGCCACCGCTTTGTAATCATTTTCCAAGGTTAGGACTTTCGGCATGGCAGTGGCCGGGTTGCCAATGGCTTTTCCGCTTGGATGGAACAGCAAAACCGCTGGGTGCTTATCTAATAATTGAGTGCCAAGCTTAAACAAAGTTTCCATTTTATGAGCCTTTTTCCAGTCCGCGTCCAAGGCCGGAACCAGCAAGGCGAAATAGGGCCCGGGGGCCGTGTCATTGTGGTCATCACTGGTAGGCTGAACAACCAAGCGCAGGCAGTAAACTCCAGCCACAATTTCGCGGGCCCTGAAATCCTTCAGAGGTTTCAATACCTCCACCCAGCCAATCGTTTGGCCCCCCTCCAGCTCCGCCAAAGTAAGCCCGTTGGCAATCTGTTCAGGTTCCGCGTTGCCACGACAAGACTCCAAGGGCCAAATTCTAGCCACAGGGGTTTTGTCTTCGCCCAAAAATTGCAGGCAATTCTTGGCCAATTCGGGCTTTGCGGTAGCCGGAATCTCCTTGGGAACAAGATGCTCTGCTTTTTCAACCGATTGTCCAAACGACAAGATCGCAAGCAGAACAATCACGCCTCATCTCCGGCATCAACCGGATGGCTCTCTGCCAATTTGGCCCAGCGTAGTTTGGCAGATCGCGACCGGGGATTATCGTTTCGCTCATCGAATCCGGCGCGCTGGGGCCCATCGGAAATAGCGCTGTACCTGCCCTGTCGCAAGCCTTGTTCAAAGGCAGCTTTTACCATACGGTCTTCACCGGAATGGAAGCTCAAAATGGCTACCGTTCCACCCGGTGCCAGTAAATCTGGAACTACTCGAAGGAGATGTTTCAGGTTAGCCAATTCCCGATTGACCAAAATGCGCAACGCTTGGAAAACCCGGGCGGCAGGGTGGGTTTCCCATTTTTGTTTTCCTGTGCGCAACTTCCAATCGCCGGCGGGTTTGCCTGTGGTGCTGCCCTGGTGCCATTTCAGGCAAAATTCTGCCAGTTGGGTGGTCGTTTCAAAAGGGGATGCGTGGTGCTGGGCCAGTAGTGCTCTTGAAAAAGGAGAGGCCAAAGGTACATCACCATACTCTTCCAGTCCGGTGGCAAGGTCCTCAGGGGAAATCCGGTCCAAAATATCCTTAGCACTTTCACCCCTCGACGCGTCCATCCGCATATCGAGTGGCCCTTCGCGGCGGTATGAAAACCCGCGACTTGGGTCGTCAATCTGCATGCTGCTGATTCCAAGATCAGCCAAAATGCCATTAACAGTCACCAGTCCGTGTTTACCCATGGCTTGTCCAAGCCCGGCAAAATTGCCCAGCTCGATCTTAAGCCCGTCCACCAGTTTCAGGCTTTCCAGTCTTTGCCGGGTTAATTCAGCCTGGCTACCGTCGAGGTCCATAGCCAAAACCGTACCGGTAGGGCCTACCTCAACCAAAAAGTACTCTGTATGGCCTCCGTGGCCAAGAGTAAGGTCTGCCACGGCGTCACCGGGCTTCAATTGCAAAGTTTCCAAAATCTCCGACACCATAATGGGGGTGTGGGAGCCTTGCGGAGTACTGCGTCTAGGGCCTCGGCCCCTGTATCCTGACTGTCTTGTCATGCTCAGATTGTACTCGTTTCTCTCCGAATGGGCCTCGGGTTGGCCCAAATCCTCACTTTTAGATCAGGTGGTCAAGTGGTCATAACGAATTATTTAATGCTGCCCTGGAATTCCAGTTTACATGTCTGCCTTTGGGATCTCGATGGCACCCTAATTAACTCATACCCTGC
>CAIWHS010000285.1 GCA_903912515.1 uncultured Planctomycetaceae bacterium | reverse complement strand
TCGCCCCGCCCACGGAGTGGCAGGCCCACGACCAGTAGAACGACTCTTTCCTCCTTGACTAGTTCGATCACCCGAATGGCATCGCGCTCTGGCGTGGTGCGCTCGATTTGGGTGAGGGGGAAGGAGAATTTGCGTTCGGGATCGGAAATTGCGAAGCCAATACGCCTCTCCCCCGGGTCGACCGCCAGGACCTTGCCCGGCGGAGGTGGGGGAGGAGCGTTGGGGGGCGCTTGCTGGCTCAAAGGTGGTTGCCCAAACTGCGAGCCTTCAACTCTTCAACAATTTGCTTCACATTGCTTTCCTCGTGCTTGCGTGCCACGAGGAGACATTCGCCGTCTTGAACAATGAGCAGATCTTCCACGCCCAGCGTGGTGACTAGGGTGTCTGGATGGGCTGAGATAACACAATTTTTGGTGCGGATACCCAAGTGGCGGCCCTGCACGGTATTTCCTTCAGCATCCTGCGGGTGCAAGCGCTCCAGTGCCAGCCAACTGCCGACATCGTCCCAGTTGAAGGGTGCGCGGAGAACCAGAACATCGGAATGTTTTTCGAGCAGGGCGTAATCGACACTGACTTTGTCGAGCTTGGGGAAGACGCGTTCGAGTACCGATTGGCGGACAGGGGTATTCCAGGCGGAGGCGATCTCGTTGACCCCCTCGAGGAGATTGGGGCAGTGGGTGGCCAAGGCCTGCAAAACCGTTTTGGCTTTCCAGACGAAGATGCCGGCATTCCAGTAGTATTCGCCGGTTTGCACATATTCTTTGGCAACCTCGGCGGGAGGTTTTTCGCGGAAGGCGCGAACTTTGGAGGCCTCGACGCCCAAGCGTGCTGGCATTGCCTCGCCGCGGTGGATGTAGCCGTAGCCTGTGGAGGGGAATGTGGGTGGTATGCCCAGGGTGACAAAGGCGTTTGGGTGTTCCTCGACCATGAGGCAGGCTGCATGGAGAGCTTTGCGAAAAGTTGCGGCCGGCTCAATGACATGGTCGGCCGGGCATGTGATGAGAATGGCCTCGGGATCCTGGCGATGGACCAGGGCAGCGGCGAGGCCGACACAGGGTGCGGTGTCGCGGCCTGTGGGTTCGCCGACAACCTGGTCTGGGCTCAATTCGGGCAATTGTTCGAGGGTGCGGCCGACATGGTCCTGTGCGGTGATGACCAGCAGATTGCCGGGTGAAATCAGGCCTTCAAGCCTTTGGGCGGTTTGTTGCAGGAGAGAACCTTGGCCCTGTAGGTTGAGGAACTGTTTTGGGAGTTTTTGGCGACTGCGTGGCCAAAAGCGTGTGCCGCCGCCACCAGCCATGATGAGGCCAAAAATCTTGTTTCCCGCCAGGGGATTGCTGTCTGCCATCGTTAACCTCCTTGTAGTACTTAAAAACCTCTAATAAATCACAAATTATCAAGATCATCGAGCAGATAGGGTTTGCCTTGGGCGGGCTCGGGCAATTGCAGGCGTTTTAGGTCATCGGGTCCCAGCGCCACCAAGGGGCTGATTTCTACCGGCACAGTTGGAATGCCGTGGTCGTAGCGCTGAATACGAATACCGCGGGATGCAAGCCAGTTTGCGGCCAAGCGGGACTGGGCTTGGCAGACAGTGAGGGGGCTATCGGCACCGTCGGCATTTTTTAAAGGAGCAAATTCAGCCTCGTGGGTGACGCCGACGAGTAGCCAGCGATCGGCTTGGGGGAGTGCGTCGAAGATGAAGCGCTCGAACTTGAGTGCGTTTTCGCTGGCGGGGCTGACGGGGTTGCCGGTGGTGGGATCGAAGTGGGGCACTTTTTTGCGGGCGATGTGGAAGGGGAGGCCGCTATCGCCTGAACCCGAGGCGACCCGGCGGAGGAAATCAACGGAGAAGAAATGGATGGCCGGGCTGCCGGCGGCGAATCTGAGAGATCCATCCTGCAGGCGTTGGGCGGCCATTTCGGTGGGAAGGTCAGAATACTCGACCAAATGGCAGCGGCCATGCAGGGAAACAAAGACGCCTACTTTTTCGGCCGGGGAGCGCTTGGGGACTACTTTGCTGGAGGCCTGTGATTCGGCCCGCAGGTGGGCCCCCAGAAAAGTTGGGTCGGCGATTTTGACGAGTGGGTTATCGACTTGGAAATAGAAAACGCTACGAATGCCGCGTTCTTGCATCCAGCCCAGGTGCCCCTGGTTTTCTAGGGCCGCCAGGCAACCGCCATGGCCATCTGGGGCCAGGAAGGGCTTTCCGGGGGCTTCCAGCAACACTTTGCCTGTGTTGAGGTCGACAGCAGGCATGGTGCCTTGCTGGAAATAAATAATTTTCTCCTGATCGAGTCCGAAGTGGTTGTGGAGGGCGAAGAAATCGCGGGTGGGGGCCTCGGTGGCGGGGCTGGTCATGATGAAGAGGGGAGGTGTGACCCCATGGCGGCGGCCCAAAGCCAGCAGCT
>CAIWHS010000284.1 GCA_903912515.1 uncultured Planctomycetaceae bacterium | reverse complement strand
GGGGGCCTTCCACGCCGCAGGGTTCCACGCGGGGGCGAAAATGGCACGGAGGCGGAAATAGTCGTTGTGGGGGATTGGATCGTACTTATGGTCGTGACACTGGGCGCAGCCGACTGTGAGGCCCAGCAGGCTGGAGCCGACAATCTTCAGGCTGTCGGCCATCACTTGGTCGGCCACGATCACCTGCTCGCCGCCTGCAGCAGTGGCATCTGGCCCCAGACGCAACAGCATGGTGGCCGCTAACAGGTCAGCCTGCTGGGGAGAAGGATCCTTGAGGGGCCTTGGGAGCATCTCATCGCCGGCCAGCATTTCCAGAAAAAGCTGATTGAAGGGTTTGTCTTTCTCGATTGAGCGGATGAGATAGTCCCTGAACTTGTAGCTGTAGGGGCGCGGTGCATCGTTTGTGCCATCGCCATCGGAGTCGGCGTAGCCAAAAACATCGAGCCAATGACGCGCCCAGCGTTCGGCATAGGCAGGGGAGGCCAGATAAGTATCGACCAGCTTTTCGGCAGCGTTGGGCGACGAGTCGCGCAGGAATCCACTGATTTCTGTGGCGGTGGGGGGCAAGCCGGTAAGGTCGAGCGCCACCCGGCGGATGTAAGTGCGTTTATCGGCATCTGGGGCGAAGGCGAGATTTTTGGGCCGCATGGCGTCGATTAGGAATGCGTCTACCGAGGTGCGGGCTCTATCCAATGGGTTGGTGGCGGGAATTTTTGGGGCATTCAGGGTTTGGTAGGCCCACCAATTACGATCCTCCGCGGAGATTGCAACTCCTGGGTCTATTTTTTCGGGTTCCGGGCGGATGGTTGGGGCACCCTGAGTGACCCAGTGCTCAATGATTTCAATTTGGCTTGGAGGGACCTTTTTTTCTCCGGGTGGCATTTCGCCGTCTTTCATGCGCTTGAGAATGAGGCTGGCGTTGTGATTACCTTTCAGCAGGGCGGGGCCGCTCTTGCCGCCTTTTTGCATCAGACGAACTTGGCGAAGGTCGAGGGAGCCTTGGAGTTTTTCTTCGGCGCCGTGGCAGTCGAGGCAGTAGACCCGCAGGATGGGCCTGATATGAGTTTCGAATTGCGGCTGACTGATGGTGGCAGGGGTAGGAACAGGCTGCTGCTGGCCGTAAGCCATGCCTGTGACAATGAACCAAGCCAGTGTGGCACCATAAGCCATGTGGCTAGCACCTCGGAGAGGGGTGAGGGCGGGGTCATTCCAACACGGAGGAAAAACCTGAAAATTGAAGCGACCAGAAGTCTGTCGCAGCAGGCGGGGATAATCTTGAGACTCTTTAATTATGCCCGCAACCGATCTTTCCCACAACCTTAGCCAAGTCATTTCGCCTCAAATATTTTAATGTTTATCAATTTGGTATTGTATGGGACTAATTTCGGGCAATACGATGGGTTAAAAACCCCGTCAACGGTACTATGGGTCCATGCTCCAACGACTGCTTCTGATTTTTGTTGGCGTTTATTTGGCCGGGGCTACCTGCTGGGTGCTTTGGTCTGCCCGGGTGCGAGACAATGGTAGCACCATTCAATTGCTGAATGCCGCGTGTGACCCCACCCGGGAGTTGTGGCGCGACATCAATACTCGGTTTGCGGAACATATGCAGCGGGACCGGGGTGAGACCGTAGCCATTCGGCAGTCGCACGGTGGTTCCTCCAGCCAGGCGCGAGCGGTAATTGATGGCCTAGATGCTGATGTGGTCACTTTGGCACTTTGG
>CAIWHS010000283.1 GCA_903912515.1 uncultured Planctomycetaceae bacterium | reverse complement strand
GAACAGTCTGGCCGTTTGGATGCGACAGGGCGGTTGGCAATACCGGCTGAAAATACGGCGTTTTTGGGAGCTGACATTTATCGGCACTTTTTGATTGGGGTGGAGTTGGCCGGGGTGCTTTTAGTGGTGGCCACTGTTGCCGCCATTGTGATTGCCCAGCGTCACACCGCCAACTTTCCGGCCGAGAGCTCGGAGGTGAAGGCATGATTCCCCCTTCTGATTATCCCGGTTTGAGCCAGCATTTGCTGGTTGGTGCCGTTTTATTTTGTTTGGGTCTGGTTGGTTTTTTAGCCAGACGCAACATGATTTTGGCATTCTTGAACGCGGAGCTGATGGTGCAGGGTGTGGCGCTGAATTTTGTGGCCTTTTCCCGTTATCGTGGGAATTTGGAAGGGCAATCTTTTGTGTTGTTCCTTTTGACGGTGGCAGCCTGCGAGGCTGCGATCGCCATGGCACTGATTTTGGTTCTTTACAAGAACCGCGGCACGCTTGATGTGAGCGTGTGGCAGGAATTGCGAGAGGATAGTCTGGACGCGGTGGAGGACACGGATCCTTTGCCGCTGCCTGCTGCGCAAGCCCCGATGCCGCCACTGCCAACCGCGGGCCTCGGCCCTCAACAGCCTGAGGAGTTGAGTCGTGTTTGAGTTGTCCACCGAGACTCTTTGGCTTTTGTTGCCCCTGATACCGGGGCTGCCTTTAATGGCTGCGGCGCTGGTAGCCATTTTTGGCCATCGGCTTGGCGAACGCAGTCACCTTCCGGTGCTTCTGGCCGTTGCAGGCAGCGCAATTTTTGGTTTTTTGGCGTTGATGCATGTGCGTGGCATGGGGGCCCATCAGGCACCCAATGCCGTGTTCAATTATGCGAATTGGTTTGAGGCTGGAAACCTAAGGGTTGACTGGGAACTACGGCTAGATTCATTGAGCGCAATGATGGCCGCGATGGTGAGCTTCATCAGTTTGTGGATTGTACTTTTTAGTGCTGGCTACATGCATGGTGACCCTGGTTATCCGAGGTATTTTGCGGCTGTAGGCCTGTTTGTTGGAGCCATGAACACTCTTGTTTTGGCGAACAATCTTCCCTTGCTGTTTTTGGGCTGGGAAGGTGTGGGGGTTTGCAGTTATTTGCTGATTGGCTTCTGGTTTGCGAAACCTGAGGCGGCGAAAGCGGCGCGTAAGGCGTTTTTGGTAACCCGATTGGGTGATGTTGCACTTCTGGCGGGGATGATTCTTCTGTACCGCGCGGGTGATCCGGTGGGATTGTCGTACGACACGATTTTCTCGCACCATTATGACGCAACCACCCTTTATTGGGCGCTGGTTTGCCTTGGTATTGGGGCGTTTGGCAAATCGGCGCAATTCCCTCTGCATGTGTGGTTGCCGGACGCGATGGAGGGACCCACACCTGTCAGTGCGCTGATCCATGCAGCAACCATGGTGACGGCAGGTGTGTATCTATTAGCGAGGATGTTGCCTCCCCTTGCGGGGCATGCGGTGACCGCGGCGCAATTGGAATCGATTGGTGCATTTCAGGATTTGGTGTTGGTTTCAGGTGGGGTGACCGCGCTTCTAGCTGCCCTTATTGCCTTGGGCCAGACCGATCTGAAAAGGATTTTGGCTTATTCAACCCTGAGCCAGCTTGGTTACATGTTTATGGCATTGGGAGCGGGAACCACAAAAGGAAACGTTGAATGCCATTCTTTGGCGAGCGCTGCTGCTGCGGCTGCCGTTTTTCACCTGTTCACGCATGCTTTTTTCAAGGCGCTGTTGTTCCTTTCAGCGGGCAGTGTGATGCACGCCATGGGGAATGTGCTGGACCTGAGACGGATTGGCGGGCTGAGAAAATTGTTGCCTATCACCCATATATGTTTTTTGGTGGGCGCACTGGCCTTAGCTGGTTTGCCGCCTTTTTCAGGATTTTTCAGCAAAGATGGCATTTTGGAAGTTCTTGAGCAAGGGGCGCATTCGGGCGGGTCAAGAGGTGGATTGCAGCATGCGATGCTTTGGTTGGGTTTGATCACGGCAGGATTGACTGGCCTTTACACCATGCGTGCTTATCTTTTGACTTTTTGGGGTAAGGAGCGGATCCCTGAGGAGGCTGGTCACCATGCGCATGAGTCGCCTGCGGTGATGACGATTCCGCTTGCGGTGCTTGCTGTGCCTGCCGCCTTTATAGGCCTTGCCCTTGGGCCAACGCACCTGTTTGGCCATTTCATACAGGCCTCGCCTGGTTGGCATGCCGCTGAGACGCATGCATTTGCTTGGAAGCTTGCTGCTGTTGGATTGGGTGCAGCAGCGGCAGGTATTGCGGTTGCTTTGGCGCTGGGTGACAGGCGCCCTTCCCGAAAACCAAATGGATTGGCTGAAACCGCGCGCAGCGGGTTTTTCATAGATGATGTTTACACTGCGTTTTTCGCCAAGCCACTCGAGCAATTTGGTCGTTTGTTGAATTTTCTGGACAGGGAACTGGTTGACAAACTGTTTGAACTGTTTGCGCGGATTCCGGGTTGGCTGGGTGAGTCGTTGAGACCCCTTCAAAACGGTTTGCTGCAATACTACGCGCTTGCCATGGCATTGGGCCTGGTGGTGCTGATCGCCATGTTCACTTTGGCACGCTGAGGGCGGCTGCACTCATGGATTGGAATTTAGCTTTTTTGCCGTTCATACCTGCCTTGCCCTTTGTGGCTGGGCTGGCGGCACTTTTTACCCGCAATCGATCGCTTGCCTCGGGAGTGGTTTTGATTTCCACCCTGCTGAGTGTTGGATTGGCGATTGCAGTGACCATGGACCGGAACCGATTGGTTTTCGATGCCGAATTGAATGGGAGCGCTCTCACCGCTGGCCAGCCGCATTTTGAGGTTGGTGCCCTTTTCGGTGGGAAGATTAGCAGTGTTCGGCTTGGGGTGGATGGATTGAATGCGGGTTTGGTTTTATTGACCGGTTTGGTGGGCGCCCTTTCCGTAGTGGCTTCCTCAGGATTGAAGCTGGACCATGCCAACCGTTATTTCGGTCTTTTGGGAATTTTGATTGGGCTGACCCTTCTTGCGTTTTTGGCGCAAGACCTTTTGGTTTTTTATGTGGCATTTGAGTTGACATTGATACCCTTGTTTCTTTTGGTTGGTTCATGGGGTGGACCGAACCGCCAGGCTGCTTCCCTTAAAATGGTTATTTATACTCTTGCTGGTGGTTTTTTGACGCTGCTTGGCATTTTGGCCATTGTGGTGCAGTCGAACGGAGGCCTTGATTTTGGCTGGGAGTCATTGGCAAGGAAGGCGGCTGTTGAGTCAACCTTGGTTGCGCCTGGAAGAATGGCTCCGGGTTTGATTTTTCTTTTGGTATGCGCCGGCTTTGTGGTGAAAATCCCGCTTGTTCCCTTCCATTCTTGGCAGCCTGCGGCTTATGCCGAGGCTCCAACTCCCGTTACAGCATTCCTTTCAGCGGTTCTTGCAAAGCTTGGGCTATATGGCATTTTGCGGGTCGCCTTCTTCCTTCTTCCGGGTGAGGCGGCGACATTGGGTGTGACCGTGTTGGTTCCTTTGGCGGTTTTGAGCATTCTTTATGGTGCTTTCTGCGCTTACGGGGCACGAGACCTCAAATCGCTTTTGGCTTATGGCAGCATTTCTCACCTTGGCGTGGCGCTTCTTGGGCTTTTGTCCTTCAACCGCGTGGGGGTGGAGGGAGCGATGCTCCATATGCTTGCGCATGGAGTGATTACTGCAGGCATGCTGTTCACCGCAGGGATGTTATTTGAAAGGGAGGGTACGCTGCAGTTTTCTGGCCTTGGGGGGATGGCAGCCCGTCATAAACTTCTTTCCGCTTTTATGGTTCTTTTTGCTTTGGCGAGTGTTGGTGTTCCGGGTTTGGCCCAATTTGGTGGGGAATTCCTGTGCTTGATGGGATTTTTGGGAAGTGCTGAATATGGGCAGGGGATCGCTGTTGCATTTGGCGTATTGGCGGGAATATTTCTTGGCGGCTGGTACACCATCACCATGTTGCAAAAGGTTTTGTTTGGGCCGCTGAAAGTGCATGAGGAAAATTCGGCCCGAGGGCTGGGAGTTGCCGATTGGGCAATCCTTGTGCCACTTGGGGTTTTGACAATTGTTCTGGGCTTGTGGCCCAAACCTGTTTTGAGTGCTTCTAGGGTGGAGTCAGGGTACCTGGAGCGGCAGGTGCAACGAACCGAGACAAGCCGTTTGGCATCGCGATAAGGGGAGTGGGAGAGTGGACAGCGCCCGGATTCTGGATTCGTGTTATCTTGCCTTGCCCGAGTTGGGGATGCTGGCGGCAGGCTGCCTGTTTTTCCTTTTGGGGACCATGATTGAAAACCGCCGTTTTTGGGCGGTTGCCACGGTTATTGTTCTTGGGTTGGCATTAGTATTCCAAATAGCTGAAGCCAATGACCCTGAGACGAGCGGGAATTGGTTGCTTCATGGCGCGGCGACATTTTTCAGATTTCTTGGTCCCGTATTGGGCCTGATTGGGACGGCATTGCTGGCTCCGACTGGTAGTGGGCAAGCCCGACGCGGGCCAGAGGATTTTGCGTGCCTGTTGGTGGCTTGCGCAGGGGTTGGTTTGACAGGGATGGCTCCTGACTTGGTGGTATTGTTCCTTGGATTGGAACTGGTGAGCATTCCTGTTTATTTGCTGTTGTTTCTGGGCAAGCATGACCGCCAAGGCCAAGAAGCGGCCATCAAGTACTTTTTGCTGAGTGTTCTTTCCAGTGCTTTGTTTCTTTTTGGTGCTAGCTATGTGTATGGCATGACTGGTTCAACCCGGCTTGAGGGGTTGGGTGGTATTCATGAAAACCTTCGCTGGTCGGAAACAGCCCCTGGTGAAATTCCTGCAGCAAGGACCTTGGCGCTGCTGTTTTTACTGGCAGGTGTTGGTTTTAAGATTACAGCTGCGCCGTTTCATTTTTATGCTCCGGATGTGTATCAGGGTACTTCTCCAGCGGTGGCGGGTTTGATTTCAACATTGCCCAAGGCGGCGGGTTTGGCGGCTTTATTGCGACTGATTGGAGCTGGGGAAAGTGCTTTGGCCCCCTTTGGCGGTGTGGAGTGGAGCCTGCTTTGGATTTTGGCAGTTGCGACCATGACATTGGGCAACCTGCTTGCACTTTGGCAAAATAATTTGCACCGATTGCTGGCTTACTCTGGTATTGCTCAGGGTGGTTATATGCTTGCCGCGGTTTCCACCGGCGGGCAAGCTGGCATTGGAGCGATGGCCTTTTATCTTGCGGCTTATTCCCTGATGACCTTGGGAGTTTTTGCCGTATTGGCCTATTTGAATGACCCGGATTGTCCTGTGAAGCGGGTAGATGATCTTGCTGGTTTGTTTCGCACCAGACCGATCGCCGCGCTTTGCCTTGGGGTTTGTTTTGTAGGACTTATTGGCTTGCCGCTGACCTCAGGCTTTTATGGCAAACTGTTGATTTTAAAAACCAGCATCGCGAGCTCGAGTAGCCAGGGTAACAGCCTTTTTCTGGTTTTGGCATTTTTCATTGTTTTCAATGCCGCCATCAGCGCATGGTACTACCTTGGTGTTTTGACTCGAGTTTTCTTGAGATTACCTTTGGGGCCGCAAGCCAAGCCAATTTCTCCGTTGCCCCTTTGCGCAGCAGTAGCTTGTTCAATTGCTACATTGGCTGGTGGCATTGTTCCTGGATTGATTGAGCCATATTTGCGTCCGGTTGAAAAGGCGACGGCACAGTCTGTTGCGGTCGATGCCACGGTTGTTGTTACTGCCAACGGTTTTGCCGGTGCCATTGAACAAGCACCAGAATAATTATGGGATTTTAAAATGTCTATTGGCCCTGGACTGCCGGATTCAACCTGGCAGCACTTGGGCCAAATTTTTTTTGGTGGCAAGCCTTTTGTGGCCAGTTTGCTTCCAACAGGGCCCTTTCATTTGGGAAGGGTTTGGCAGGTGGACTGCGGTTCTGGTAAAGCAGATTTTGTATTAAAAGAACGGCCTGATAGCCCTTTTGCTAGGGAGCATGCGCGTTTGGCTTGGGATTTGAGCCAACATTTTGCATGGGAAATGGGGAATGGTTTTCCCGTCTTGGCAAATCGGCGGTGCCCTTTTTTTAATTTTGATAGTCAGTTGTACCAAGCATGGAAATGGTTGCGAGGTGAATCGTTCGATAGGGATGAATTCCCCTTGGAACGGGCTTTGGAATTTCTTGTGGGTTTTCAGGAAATATCCACCTCTGCTTGCGGCATAAAAGATGGGGATTTGCCTTGTGTTGCCGCACGAAGGAGGGCACTTGAAAGCGAATGCGGGCAGGTGTGCGGGGATTGTTTTGCTGAGGATGTTGTTGACCAAATGCAGGTTTGGAGGCCCTTGGCGCTGAAATTGCTATCGGGTTTGCCAAGTAGGGGAAACCTTATGGTTTGCCATGGGGACCCTTGGGTGGGGAACTGGTTGGATATGGGGCCAACAAGCCCGAGTGGTGTTGGAATGATTGATTGGTCAACCGTGCGTTGGGACCATGGAGAGAGTGATTTTGCCAGATTGATCGGATCAGTTGGGCCGTTAGTTTCCAAGGAGCACCTTAAGGCGGGTGCTGGTTCAATGCGGGAGGTTTTAGCTTGGACCGGCCATGTTGCGGCCCTAGCTAATTGGCTAAAGAAGAGGCCGGTGGATGGGTGGAACCCGATCCAGGCGAAACGAGTGAAGTGGGTTTTGGGTCGGCTTGGCGTGGAATGAATGGAATTAACAAAAAAAGAACCCGCAATTTGAATTGCGGGTTCTTTTTTGAATTTTGCCAGCAAAAACCTAACGCTTGGAGAACTGGAAGCTCTTACGGGCACCCTTGTGACCGTATTTCTTACGCTCTTTCATGCGGCCATCACGAGTGAGGAAGCCCGAGACTCGCAAGTTGCGAGACATGGCGTTCATTGGGTCTTCAGCAGCAGGAGCGGCCCCTTCGGCTGCAGCTTCGACTGGCTCTGGTGCACTGACCAAATTGAACATTTTCTTAATGGCGCGGGCAATGCCTTGGCATGCGGCACCGGCTTGGCCAGTTACGCCACCACCATGAACATGGACAGTGATATCGAGGCGACCACGCAGGTTGGTGACCTCGATTGGGCCAACCACAGCCATACGGTCTTTTTCTTCTGTGAAGAAAATATCGAAAGGCTTGTCGTTGACCATGATCACGCCTGTACCTTCGGTGACCCGCACGCGGGCGACAGAAGTTTTGCGACGGCCAGTACCGAGATGGACCTGTTTCTTTGTTTTGGTCTCTGCCACTTGGAGTAACCTTTCAAAAACTTAGTTCAAATATGGAATGGAATATTGGTTTAGACGACTGAAAAAGGCTGAGGTTGCTGAGCCGCGTGGTCGTGATTGGCACCTGAGAAGATTTTGAGCTTGGTCAATTGCTGACGGCCAAGTGGGGTACGGGGAATCATGCGCTTAACAGCTTGGATAAGCACGCGGTCAGGGTGTGAAGCCATCATTAACTTAGCAGTCACACGGCGCTGGCCACCGGCGTAGCCTGAGAAGGTTTGGTAGATTTTTGAATTGAGCTTATCGCCTGTGAAGACGAGCTTTTCAACATTGGTTACGACGACAAAATCGCCAGTGTCGCAGTGAGGGGTGAAGTCTGGGCGGTGCTTGCCGCGAAGAATATTGGCCAGAATAACAGCCAACCGACCCACATGCTGATTAGTGGCATCGATATGCCACCAAGCGTGTTGAACGGTTTCGTTCTTGGCCATAAACGTAGAATTAGCTGCTCTGGACATGGCTAAATAATACCTTCTGAACACTCTAAACCGGATAACTCAGCAAAGGATTTATCATAGTCAGGCTGCTAACCCCGTCAAGCGAACCTAACCGCAATGAACCCTTGCTACCACTAATTTTCGGTAGTTTGGGTTGTTTGGATAATTGGAATTTGGTTTCAGGTTGATCCTTGGTGACTGATTTAACGGATTGGTTGAAGAGTGCGGTTTAGACCGTCGATGAGGAATAGGACGACGGAATGACCTTTAGGGTTTATCCCTGTGAATAGACTGGTCAACCGACAGCGGCGGACGAGGTGCGGAACCATGAATCGTTGGAATAATGCAGCTGTTGTTACACTAGGGGCTTGGTTCGGTCTTGCCGGTGGGCTTTCAGCCCAATCGCTGCCCGGAAGCCAGCCGACCGTACTTCCGGATCCAATTCCGGCGGGACCATCCGGTGCCGGCCTTGGTGGGCCTGGAGGTAATCCTGGCGGGCCTGGCATGGGCGGGCCCGGGGGTTTTCCTGGCGGGCCTGGCATGGGCGGGCCTGGAGGCTTTCCTGGCGGGCCTGGCATGGGCGGGCCTGGGATGGGGGGTATGGTTTCTGGGCCGATTAGCCCATATGCGGCTCCTGCCGGGCCGCCTGACCCATTGAGTTTGCCTGCCGACAGCCCTGGCGCCTTCATTGAGGAGGGCTATGACATTGAGAAGGCTGTGTTCTTCCATGTTGGAGCCATGGGCCTTCAGATGCAGAAAGTGCCCTCGAATTACCTTTCTTACACGGGCCCTGGCCCTACAGATTCAGGTCTTCCCCCAACCCTAGGGGCAACGGCCAATGCCAACTACAACAGTATTAGCCCGAGCATGAACTGGGGGGTCATGGCGACCTTAGGTTGCTTGGTGGACAATCAGTCTTTTGAACTGACTGGTTATTACCTGCCCCAGAACACTTCGGAATCGAACATAGTCAGCCCTGGCAGTTTAAATGTGCCTTTCACCAACATGCCCATTGGTTTTGAGGGGAACAATGGCTTGGGGGCTCAGGCGGACATCATCAATATTCAGCAATCGATTGCCTTGGGCAACTTAGAAGCTAATTACAGGCAAACGGGCTGGGCGCTTCGGGAATTTGAACTGATTTTAGGTGTGAGGTACTTCAACTTCACGGGTGGCACGAATATGTATGTGAGCGATGATGGGGCAACCTTCATCAGCCAGTCAACTGGCCAGTCTGATCCAGCTTTGGCCGCGAATTATCTGACGCAGGCTTTCAACAATATGGTTGGCCCCCAGATTGGATTTGAGTATGGCACTGCTATCTGGCGAGGGATTTCTTTCACCTCAGAGTGGAAGACGGCTTTCATGGCCAACTTTATAGAGCGCAACATGTCATTCAACCGAGCTGATGGGTACAACGCCTTCAGTATTGGGAAGTCAACCACCAACTATGCCCAGTTATTCTCGATGAACTTCAATCTGGAATGGAATGTTCTGGAGCGCATGAAGATTCGCGGTGGTTACAACATGCTGTGGCTGTGTGGGGTTGCCCAGTCTTCCGACATGATTGATTTCAATATTGGAAACCCGACCATTAACACTCAGTTGCGGAGCGCATTCTTCCAAGGTCCCACGATTGAGTTTCACTTCCTGTTCTAATCTGCTGGAAGAGTAGAATTTTAAAAGAGACGGGCCGCCCGATAAAGGCGGCCCTTCTCTTTTTAGTTATTGGAAAACAGGTCAGGAGATCTTGAGAGTCATTTGATAGAAGGCTTCGTCCATCACGCCGTAGGAGGAGTTGCGGCCTTTGACCTCGATGTAGACCAATTCGTTGGCGAAGACATCCATGGAAAGGGTGCGGAAGAACTGGTTCGGCTTGGTGCTGGAGGCTCGCTCCACCAGATGCATATTCTGGTCCAGGGTGAACAATCGCACTTCCAAGCTTCCCGAGCTGCCTTGGATCATGCGGAGGTTCAACTTGCCGGCTTGGCCCGCCCGAAGGGTGAACCAGTCATAGTCGGGCAAACCAGCCTGGTTGGATATGTCAAGGTAGGGGGAAATGATGGGGGCACTGCCGACCACACCCAAATGCCAGGCGGTGAGGGAATTGTTGCTGATGTCCCCTGTTCCGAAAGCGTCGCTGGGCACTGGCACGGCTTGGATTAGGCCGGCACCGGTCAAATCATCCTGACCAGGAGAATAAATGTCGATTGCTGTGGCATAAAGGTGGAATGTGAGTTGATCCCGTGTCAGGTTGGGCTGATTGCCCCAAATTAGTGCTGCAACTGCGGCAACTTGGGGGGCGGCGCAGGAAGTTCCATAAAATGGATTCAGCCCGCTATCGGCGGGAAGGGTGGTACTGATGCCATCCGGGGCGGTTATCTGTGGCTTGAAGAATGTGTAAGGGGTGCTTAAGCGGTTGCCGGCCGCGTCAAACAGGAACTCCAAAACACCACCTTTGGAAGTGAAATCTTCCGGGACTGTGGGGGTTTGCCAACTTGCCGCGGCAACCGCGACGGATCCTTTTGCCAAGGCGGTATTCGAGATGCTGCAGCCACCGTTTCCATTAGGGAACAAGCTGACTCCCGAGGCGGGTCCGTAAGCGGTCCAGCCCAGCCGTGTCGGCTCTGGGCCGGAAATCAACTGGTAAGCAATTCCAAATTGCGTGTTAGTGCCACTGTTGGTGTAGCCGAGCAATTGCCAAGCCATATCAGTGTTAAGGTTGTCGTCGTTTGCCGTGGCAACAACCGCATTGGTGGAGAGATCAACCAGGTAGGCGTACACCACATTGGGCACTTGGAAATTGGGAAGCGATGAACCGCCTTCAAGATATGCGGAATCCCATTTGATCGAAACCTGCAGATCAGTGTTTGTTGCTACATCGATAATCTGATACGG
>CAIWHS010000282.1 GCA_903912515.1 uncultured Planctomycetaceae bacterium | reverse complement strand
GCCGTGGCGACAGCGAGGGTGCTTGACGCTATGGCGGCGCGTTATCCGCATTTGCCCAGCGGGGTTGAGGCGCTTGACAAAAAGATGCGTTTTCCCAACCAGATGGATGTGGCCGGTAATTTTGAAAGCGTGCGTGGCAAACCGCGATTCACATTTGGCAAACACGAGGGAAAATTTTTGGCCGATGTGGTCCGTGATGATCCTGGCTATTTGAGCTGGGTTTTAAATGGCGGTTTTTTGGACGACACCAAAGCGATCATTCGCCAAGCAATGCAGCCGGACCTTTTTTCAGCTCCGGGGGAATAGTTTTTGGTAATCAGTTGGATAGGCCCAATGCCTTGCGTTTTTCCAACAGAAAAACCAAGTGATGATTGAGATGGCGGATAGGCTGCAGAAGGAGTTGGCGCAGCGTGACCATGCCTGTTTCGGTGTGGATGGCGACACGCTGCCACGCATCAGGTGGTTGCCTGCGCAACACGGTTTTCATGTGAGCGCGCAATGCTATGAAAAGTGCAGATTCATCGGCCAATACCAAGTCTTGGTAGCCGATGCGGGCTGGGTAGTCCCGTTCATCCACGCCAACAAGCAGGGGCTTATCCAGTGCAATGACCCGTTCGATGCGGTCGGTGAAAAAGATTTCGGCTCCAGCCAGGTGGGCGACCAGCTCGAGGCAACTCCATTTGCCGGGTACTGGTCGCAAACGGGCCTGGTCATCGGTGATTCCAGCCAATGCCTGACTGAGCAGGGAGACCCCATTGACATATTGGTCAATCAAAGCGGCTACGGGCAAGGACTCATCATCGCTTTGCATTGCCTGCATGTATCCTGATGCGTTTGATTGAGTGCTCATGAAGGTTCCACCAGTAAATGGCCCTGGCTCATCACCACGGCTTGCCCTGTCAGGATAACCCGTTCTTCACGAAGATCCATGGTGACCACGCCTCCACGGCGCGATGCTTGGTAGGCCCTAAGGTGGTTTTTGCCCAGTTTTTTGGACCAATATTCGGCAAGACAGCAATGGGCTGAGCCGGTGACGGGGTCTTCGTTCACCCCGACTGCCGGGCCAAAAAAGCGGGAAATAAAATCAAATTCGGGCGAGTCGGATAGGGCGGTGACAATAATGCCACGACAGGGGATGGTTGCCAAAAGGTTTTGGTTGGGATGGAGGTTCCGAACAGCTTGTTCGGATGGCAGCTCAACCAGGTAATCCATAGCGTTTTTTCCAACATAGATCGGTGTAGTCGCCAAACCAACGAGCAAATCAGGTGGGGCGGGGCAGGAGATTTGTGGGGTCACAGGGAAATCGAGTTCAAAGCTGTTGCCTTGGAGGTTGACCCTCAATTCGCCACTGCGTGTCTGAAAGCAAAGGGGGCCAGTATTTGGCCAGCGCTCGAGATGAGCCAGCGCCTTGGCCGCTGCGAGGGTAGCGTGGCCGCATAGGTCAACCTCTACCGTGGGAGTGAACCAGCGGAGGCGGTAGCCCTGTTCTTCCGGGACCAAGAAAGCGGTTTCGGCGTGGTTCATTTCCAAGGCGACATTCTGCAGCCAAGCGTCCGAAGGCCATTTTTGCAAAGGAAAAACCGCCGCCGGGTTACCTTGGAACGGCTGATCGGTGAAAGCGTCGACTACCAGGAAAAACGGACCCATAGTTATTGTTCCGGCTTGTTTTGTTTGGCAATCCGCATCCACGATTTTGATTTTGGATTGTACCATTCCCTTGAGTTCTGCACGCCTAACTGACACAACCGGCAAGTACGGATTTAATTATCCGCTTTAACCCTACGGCCTTGCCTGCCTGTTAGGGTAGTGAATGAAAAGATTTGGTTGGATAACCTTTGGGTGATTTTCGCAAAGAGGCCAGGTTAGACCATGAACCCGATCATTTTCGCCATGCGTCACCCGATCACCATGATGATGCTGGTGGTCGCCTTGATCGGTGGCGGAGCCTTGGCCATCACGAAAATGCGGGTGGATATATTCCCACCCCTGAACTTGCCGCGTATTTATGTGTATCTGCAGTATGGGGGCATGAGCCCCTCCCAAATGGAAGGGCTCATTGTCAACCAGTTTGAGTTGATGTTTCAGTATGTCGATGGTGTGTCGCAAGTTGAATCGCATTCTTTACAGCAAGTCGCTTTGGTGAAGCTGGCGTTTTTTCCGGGTACTGACATGGGTTTGGCCATGGCGCAGGTTTCAGCCTGCGCCGCCCGCGCCATGTCGCAGATGCCGATCGGCACCTTGCCGCCATTGGTCATCCGGATGGACGAGGGTAGCGTTCCGGTTGGATATCTGGTTTTGGAGAGCGAAAAGACGCCGCTAGGCATGGTGGGAGACCTTGCCAACAACTACATCCGTCCTTTGGTGCAAAAGAATGTTCCGGGCACAATTGGGACACCGCCATTCGGGCCGAATGCCCGTTCGATTCTGGTGAATGTGGACCCCGACAAATTGCGCAGCTATAACCTGAATCCCCAGGATGTGGTGCAAGCGTTGATGCGGGGCAACGTGGTTATTCCAGCGGGTAACCTGTATATCCGCGAACAGATGCCGCTAGTTCCGACCAATGCCTTGGTGAAAAACATCCAGGAAATGGGTGAAATACCTCTAAAGCTTGGCGCAAATGTTTATATTCGGGATGTGGCTACCATCGCGGATTCGACAGATGTGAACTATGGCTACGCGTTGGTGAACGGCCAAAAATCTGTCTATTTGCCAATTTTGAAAAAAGACACCGCCAGCACACTGGATGTGGTGGCGAATATCCATGCAGCCATGCCCGCCTTCCGGGATGTGTTGCCCCCCGATGTTAAGATCAGCTTTGAGTTTGACGAGTCGCCCACTGTGTTAACCGCCATCAAAAGTGTGGGAACCGAGGGGGTGATTGGCGCGGCGCTGACCGGGTTGATGATTCTGTTGTTTTTGGGGGATTGGCGCAGCGTGATCGTGGTGGTGGCGAATATACCGCTAGCTCTTTTAGGTTCCCTATTTGGTTTATATTTGACTGGTAACAGCATCAATATCATGTCGCTAGGTGGTTTGGCGTTAGCCATTGGCATTTTGGTGGATGAGGCAACGGTGGAGGTGGAAAATATCCACGCGCAATTCCACGGGGGAGCGTCTCTGGCCCGGGCGGTTCGCAAGGGTAATAGCATCACCGCAGTGGCCCGCTTGCTGGCACTTGCCTGCATTTTGTCGGTTTTTATCCCAGCCTTTATCATGGATGACCCGCTGAGGGCCTTGTTCATGCCCCTGGCCTTGGGTGTGGGTTTTGCGATGATCAGCTCGTATCTGCTATCGAGCACCTTTGTTCCTGTGATGGCGGTTTGGTTGCTTAAGCTGAATCCGGACCATGTAGGCAAGAAAGGTCTTTTTGACCGGGTTGAAGCCGCTTACGAGGTTTTTGTGGGCAAGGTGGTGACCCTGCGCTATTTGGTGGTTCCGGCTTATTTGGGCCTGGTAACGGTGTCGCTGATATTCCTTGGGTCGCGTTTGGGCACTGAGTTGTTCCCACAGATAGATTCGGGCCAGTTTGTGCTGAAATATCGGCCCCCTGCTGGCACCAATTTTGAAATCACCCGCCAAATGGGGCAAAAGATTTTGGAGATTATTGAGCGCGAGGCCGGCAAGGACCAGATTGACATCAGTATTGGATTCGCAGGACAAATCGCACCCTACTACGGCTTGAACAACATGATCATGCTGATGCGTGGGCCGGATGATGGGATGCTGCGGGTGGCGTTTCGTGAAGGAAGTGGCATTAAGCTTGATCAATTCCGGGAAAGATTGCGCAAGGTTTTGCCTGAGGAGATCGCACCTTGGTTGGCGACAGTTTTTGAATCTCGAGGAGTGCCCAAGCCTGATTCGGAAGTCCGGGCGAAAAATATCAGTTTTGGCTTTGAGCCGGGCGACATGGTGAGCAATGTGATGAGCTTTGGCTCGCCCACGCCTTTGGAAATTGTGGTTTATGGGCCCAATCTGGCCGACGTGCGAGCCCATGCCACGAAGATTCGGGACAATTTGGCGAAAATTGATTGTCTGCGAGATGTGCTGTTTCACCAAACCCTCGATTATCCAACGGTGGATGTGGCAGATCGG
>CAIWHS010000281.1 GCA_903912515.1 uncultured Planctomycetaceae bacterium | reverse complement strand
TTAGGGAACTATTTGTGAATTTGGTGGGTAAAATCCTGAGTTGGCAGTCTTGCGTGGTTTTGGGTGGAAAGTAAAATGAAATAGCTGGGAATGGTCTAAAATGGCTATTTTCAAAAATGCTTGCCCCCCACCTTGCCGGAATGTCCCGGCGGTCGAATAGGATAACTAGACTAAAAGGTTGGGACGTCCCCTGAACCAGATTCGGGGGTTGGGCGTAAACTGAAGGCGCGCGATGTAGTGCACGCTTTTGAAGGAGGGAAGTTCTATGAAGATGCGGAACTTGGTGGTGGGTGGTTTGGCTTTGGCTTTTGCCTTGAGCACTTCCACAGTGGCAATTGCCCTGCAAGGGAAAAAGGGTGCCTTAGAGGCGGTTGATAAGCTGGCCAAGAAGGCGAAAGATGCTTCTTTTGCTGAAGATTGCAAGAGTGCCGCCAAGGGCCTAGAGCTTGACCCTGTGATGCATTCGTTCAAGCCGCGCGCGCGTGGCGGTTTTGGAATTGGTGGCAAGGCTGGATTGGTTCCTGCCAACCAGGACGGGATTGAGGCGTATCTTCCCGCTTTGAGCAAGAAGGGCCTGAGCGCTGCTGATGCTGGGAAGATGGGAGAGCCGGTGATTGAAATGGCCAACCGGGTTTTGGCTATTGCCGAGGTTTCGGACCATTTGTGGCCCGAAAGCAAGGAATCTGCCAAGAGCAAGAAGAAGTGGCTTGAGTTGAACCAGATGATGAAGGATGGTGCCAAGGAAGTAGCCGAGGCGGTGGAAACGAAGAACTATGCGGGTGTGAAGAAGGCTGCCGGGAAGCTGAACACCAGCTGCAGCGAGTGCCATTCGGTGTTTCGCGACTGATTTTTGCAGGCATGAAGCGAAGTGGGGAACCCCCGGCTGGAAAGCTGGGGGTTCTTTTTTTGTCTGGCATGGTTTTGTTGCCATTGGATTTTTAATAGTAATGGGATTTATAATATATTAAAAGTGCTGGCCACGATGCCGGCCAAGGCCAGTGCCAAGAGCAGCCAGATGAGGAACTTTTTTACCTGCGCTTTGGGTTGGTATTGATCGGGGAATTCGCGGGCGAGGTATTCATCGTAGTTGAAATCTTCGTCAGAGTCTGAGGCGAGGCTTTCGTCAGTGTGGTCGCGCCAACCAGTTTCTTGGTCGGAGCCGCAGTTGGGGCATGCTTTGGCGCTGAGACGGACTTCCTCGCCGCAATGAGGGCAATGGAACCACTGGTGTTTGCTTTTGTGGCCGGGCCTAGCCATTTGGCATGACCCTGGATGGGAGGGCGAGGCGGTAGAGCGTGCCTTCGATTTTTTTGCCATCGGTTTCGAAGGTGTGGACGGGACGGGCCTCGAGAACCATGCCCAGTTCTTGGGCCTTTGTGCCAAAAAGCTTGCCGTTTTTGCGATCTGGGTCGCTGATCCATGCTTGGCCATCTGGCAAGAGACAGGCTTGCAGCAACCGTAGGAGTGGTTCTACGGCCCGTTCCTCGTAGAGGAGGTCGGCCCCCAGTATGAGGGGGAATTTTTCGGGTGGAGGGGCTCGCCAGTCGAGAGGCATGACAGTTGGGTTGCAGCCGGGTGCGGCGTTGGCGAGTGCGTTTTTGCGGGCGAATTCGAGTGCGGTCAGGTCGTAATCGGTGAGGATGATATCGAGCCCGGCCGCAGCGGCGGATGAGCCCACCAAGCCGAGGCCACAACCTACCTCGAGCGTTCTGGTTCCGGGTGGGAAAGGCCTTGGCTGGGTGAGGATTGCCTCGGCAAGCATTTGGGCCGAGGGCCAAAGTTCAGCCCAATAGGGAAGGTATTCGTCGGCGTGGAAGGCTTCTTCGACAAAGGGGTCGTCGAGGAGTGTGTCGGGCTCGGTGGGACGGTGCAGGGTGAGGGTGTGGCCGGCGATTAAAAGCGTTTCGACCCGCTCGCCCTTCAAGGAGGCGTGGGGTGTGCGGTGGAGTTTGGGTGGGGGCGTTTGGCTTTGGTCGGACATGGTGGCTTTGGTTGGTCCCCGCTATGAGCGGTCTCATGGTGCGCCCGTGGGGGCTTGTGAGTTAATCTAACGGGTGTTCAGGGTGAATGGATAGCGGGGCTGGAGAGTTTGGATGCAAATCCTCATGGTTTGCTGCTGGCTGGCTTTGGCGCAGAGTGCCGAAGTGAAAGGCGAAAAGGTGTTGGGGCGTGTGGTCTGGCAGGGAGAAATGCCTGTTGTGGGACCATTTCGCGCCCCCAACAGCCCGGGAGTGGGGCAGTCTGATTCGGGGTTGAAAACTTGGCGTAATCCCTTGGCTCCCCAGATTGGGGCAGACAAAGGATTGGCAGGGGTTTTGGTGTGGGTTGACGGTGACAAGTCAAAAAGAACCAAGAAAAGCGGGCCAGCCCGGGTGGTGGTGGCAGAGAACCAGATTTCTATTGAGCAAGATGGCGCGATGGTGCCTGTTGGGCTGCTTAATCTGGGTGACAGTGTGACGGTGGAGAGCCGACAGTCCAGCCTGTTCACGGTCCGTGGGCGTGGAGCGGCGACATTTGCACTGCCTTTGGTGGAGCCGAATAAGCAGGTGACCAGGAAGCTGGATCGAGCGGGTTGGGTGGAGCTTTCGAGTGGCAGCGGTCAATATTGGGCCAGGAGTTGGTTGTGGGTGGGTGCGCCTGGTAGCGCAGCATTCACGGACAAGGGTGGGAACTTTCGATTGGATGGACTGGCAACTGGCAAGCAGACGATTGTTGCAAGGTTGCCGAACTGGGTGATCCAAAAGTTTGAGCGGGATCAGGAAACGGGGGAGCTTTTGGAAGCAACATTTGGCGAACCGTTGATGGAGACTGTGGAGGTGGATTTGAAGGCCCAAGCTGAAAACCGGGCAGAATTGCGATATCGGGTGAACAAACCATGACTGACAAAAGCAAAGATAAACCAAGTGGAGTAATATTGGCCCCGGTGGATGAAATCCATGCGGAATCGCTGAGCCCCAAGGAGCGATTTACCCTGCAAATTCAGGCGAACCAGACTTATCTTGCCTGGGTGAGAACCAGTATTTCCTTGCTGGGTTTGGGCCTTGTGCTGGCGAAGCTGGCGCTGTGGGTGCGCTTGATCGCCCAAGATTTGCATTACAGGACTTTTTTGAAGGTGCAGGAGGTTTTAGGTGTCACTTTGCTGGCAGGGGGAACGCTATTGGTTGTGGCGATGACCATAGCTCACCAACAAACGACGAAGATCATTCAGAGTGGAAAGCTGCCTGAAATGGGGCTGATGCCGGCCTATTTGTTGACCGGCATGATTGTGATGGTGGGTTCTTTGCTTACAGGATTGGTACTTTTTTGGTGACCGGGAATTAGTTGGAGGCTGCCGCATTGGCGATGAGTATAACCTCGCAGCGTCGGTAAAAGTCTGGCAGTTTAGGGC
Organism: uncultured Planctomycetaceae bacterium; assembly: GCA_903912515.1. Taxonomy (GTDB): domain Bacteria; phylum Planctomycetota; class Planctomycetia; order Gemmatales; family Gemmataceae; genus UBA6894. Next base: position 1,241 of record CAIWHS010000281.1, on the reverse strand, counting down.
CAACCTCGCTAGCGGTGGGGAATTGGTTTTTGATGGGCTCCCAGCGGGAAACAGGCATTGCCACATAGGAAGGAATAGGCTGGTTGAGGTAGTTGGCGAGGTCTTTTTCGGATGGAAGGCGATCGACAGGCCTTTTGGCATAAAAGACTAGGCTAGGTTGGAACCAATCGAATGTGGCGAGGCGTGCTTCACGCTTGGCAAGGTCGATTGGCATTTGTGCGGCCAAGCGTTTGGGTGCCTTGTGCAGGTTGAGTGTTTGGCCGTTCCAGGCACCCAAGGTGGTGGTGAAGGCAAGTGCGGTTGTGGTGATAATGACTAAGCAGGATGGCGCATGTTTTGCTTGGAGTAGCCCCGCAATACCACCTGCGACAAGGATCAATCCGACCGGTGCCAGCCATTCCAAGCCTGCCAAAGGTTTGATTTTGGCGGCAAGCGCACCCAAGGGGATTGCGCCGGCTGCGGCCAGCAGTCCAACAGACATTGCCAGGCCTGCCACAATAAGGGTGGCCATACCCATTCGGACAAGCCATGCTGGCGGGTTTATCCAGGCGCGCCTCCAGGCCACCATGCCAAATGCTAGCCAAAGTGCGAGGGCCGGGTATGCGGGCAGAACATAGTTGGGAAGCTTGGTGCGGCTGATGGAAAAAACCAGCAGTGGGACCAGTATCCATGAGCCGGTTAAAACAAGAGCTTGCCACAGGTTGCTGGCGGCATTTTTTCGATTGGTTTGCAGGCTGGCGGTGATAGGCAGCAGAAGCAGGGCGGAAAAAGGGAAGGTTCCCGAAATGATGACGGGAAGGTAGTACCAAATGGGGCCGGAATGATTTTCCATGGGGGCTGAGAAACGGCCCAAATTATGCTGTAGAAAAAAGCCTTTGTGCCATGCGAATTTGGTTTCGGTGCCAACCCAGATGTACCAAGGGCCGGCAATTAGCAACCAAAGGAGCAATGCTGCAGGTAGGTGGAACCAAGGGATGTGTTTCCAACCCCCAGCGACCAGCAAAGTGCACAAAAGGATGGCTCCGGGGAGGGCCAAACCAATGGGGCCTTTTCCCAGCATTGCCAAAGCGGAGCAGGCTGCGGCGGCGTACAGCCACCAAACACCACGGGCACCACGGATTCCCACCAAGAGAAAAAGCATGCACCAACTCACCAGCGCTGTAAGAAGGCTATCTGGATTGGCGAAGCGCATGGCTGCCACGAACATGGGTGAGCCGGCCAGAATGAGGGCTGCTGCGAGC
>CAIWHS010000280.1 GCA_903912515.1 uncultured Planctomycetaceae bacterium | reverse complement strand
CCTCCTTTCTTGGGTTTTGGTTTTGAAACCTGTCCATATCCAGATACCGCCTCGCCCCCCACTGGGTACCCGCGACATGCCTGAGTCTGGCCGACAACAGCATCAGGGCCGATCGACCGTCCGGGAAGTTGCCAACCACTCGGGTCCTTCTCCTGATCTCCCGGTTCATCCTTTCCAAAACATTGTTGGTTCGGATCCGGGTCCAGTGGTTTCTTGGAAAAGTCATGTAGGTCAGCGACTCGTCGATTCCTTCCCTCAAGATTTGAGCCGCCGACCGCAAGTGCATGTCCAACAGCTTGGCTATCACTTTCTCGGTCTTTTCCTTGGCGGCCTCCTTGCTCTCCTGGTCCTGGATTACCTTGAGTATCGGAGCGACTTCAGGGACCTTTTACCGGGGCACCTTGGCCAAGATGTTCCGGTGGAAATGGAAGATGCAACGCTGCCAGTCAGCATTCGGCAGGCACTGGTGTACCGACTCCACCAGCCCTAGGCACTTGTGGCTGACTACAAGCCGAACCCCCGAAAGGCCCCGAGAGACCAGGTGCCGGAGGAATTCCACCCAACTCTCCTTGTCTTCCTGCATGCCCTCGCAAACTCCGACAATTTCCCTGTATCCGTCGGCGTTCACGCTAATCGCCACCAGCAGGGCGACCTTGCGCACCTCGCCACCCCAGGTCCGTTTCAGCCAGATGCCGTCCAGGTACAGGTAGGGGTGCGCCCCCTCGATCGGCTTGTTTCTCCAGGCCTCAATCTGCCCGTACACCTTCTGGTTCAACTCGCTGACCGTTGAGGCGGAGACGCGGGTGCCCCACAGGGCTTCCGTGATGTTTTCCACCCGACGGACGCTGACCCCGGCCAGGTACATCTCGACCAGGGCCTCCTCAACACTGGATTCCCGGCGCTTGTACCGTTCAATGATTTGGGTCTCGAAAGGCAGCGTCCGCAGACGGGGCACCTGCAGGGTGACCTCGCCAGCCTTGGTCTGCAGCTTGCGGTTGTAACTGCCCGACCGAGTGTCCACGCGTCCCGGGCTCCGTTCGTACCGCTTGGCCCCGCAAAGATGGTCGGCCTCCTGGTCCAGGTATTGGTTCAGGACCTCCTCCACGGACGTCTTCACAAGCCCATCCAGATGATTCCTGATCTCGCCCTCATCGATTCGGATCACGTTCCGAAAGTTGCCCGTCTCGCTGCCCTCGCCTATGCTTGCCATCGTGGCCTCCGTTTGGTCCTTGGGATTGGTTAGCTGCAACTACCACCCCTAACCTCACGGAGGTCACTCTGCAAATGTGCGGATAATCATGAATGATCAATATTCTGACATGATAATTGCCGCTTTCCCTGAACTAGGGAACCGCCTTGATTTTCTTCAGGATATTGATTATCGAATCGACGATTTCTTCGTTCGTGCTTGAAACATTGCCCAATGTTTTGAAGTAGTCTTTCACGCCTCCATCTGGGAAATAATTGTCGAGGTCACCATTCACCTTTTCCCATATCTTCTTGGCGGCATGTCCTGAAGCTCCGATTGGTATGACATACTTGCCCAGTTTTCTCGCAATCTCGAATTCCTCAAATACCCCGTTCGCGTCTTGGATAGTTTTTTTAAAGGTATTGAATTTATTACCTGAGACAAATATGCAAACCCCTGCTTTGGCCACCATTTCCTTCCGATATTTGGTATAGAATTCCTTTAGGTTCATACCTGCTGGTGCCTGTTGTGGGAATGGTCGGAGAAACATGCGGTCGCTTGCATCGTTAAAGTATTTTGCATATAGGGTTTCCATTGCTCCAACAATAACCTTCCCGCCAATGTCAAGCCCAACACCCGAGACAAGATTCAAGCCAGACTCGATGATTTTCGACCCAAGACTTCGGCAAAATTCTTCAAGCCTTAATTCCCCGAATGGCTCATGAGAGTGAGCACTACCGGAGACAAATACATCTCTTAGGTGAACTCGATGGTTTAGCTCTATCAGAATTTTGGTAAGATCTGAATATTCATTGACCATAATGGCATTAATTCCGTACCTTTTTAAGTCGTTAATCCGAAAATCTAACTTCTTGCGGTTGTACTCGTACTTGGCCTGAGCCTGCTGGAACGCCTTGGATCCTTTGCCCTTCGCCTTTATTGGTTTCGAAGGCCAACGCATAACACAGTAGTGCTCGCCTTTGTCCTTACCACGCAAGCTGCGAATACGGCTTAAGATGTAATCGATGTTGGGATCGGTAAAGCTGAACCCAATAAAAAAGAAGGTCTTTCCAACTAAATCCCCTTTCAGTTTAATGGAAAACAGTTCTCGGGTGTGGTCGTAAATTTCATAATCATCTTTTGTTAAAACAGCATCTTGTGGACTATCTACATCGCCGTGCATTTTATAGACGGTGACGTTTCGGCCAGGTAGTGGGTGCTGGAGACTCTCCGGTGTCCTTTTAACGTCAACACGGCGGTGCGCTGCCTCAAATGCCTGTTCAATGAGCTTGTCGTAGTTTGTCGTCCAAACCGAATCAATCGGTAGGTTTGCCAGAAGGTTATGGTTCTCAGACAATTCGGCGCGTCGTGTGAATTCCTCCACGATGAGACGATCGAGCTTTGCCCGATTATTGCCATGTTTATTCTGGTGATACTGAGCAACTGCAATGAGGTCATCTTCCTGGTCAATGTCGAGTTCCAAATCCTCAGCAATTTCTTTTAACAATCCCTTCCAGTCCAAAAACCCACTCGCCCTGGATAGGCCAGCTCCCACGAAAATAGCGGCGTTGCCTTCGCGCATTGCTTTAACGAAGTGCTTATAGAAACCTTCAAGCTGCGCATTTGCCATGATTACCCCGATCCGTATTTCGCCCGGATTTCGACCGCTTCTTCGATCCAATCGGAGAGATTTTCCTTGATGTATCCGTAAACCTGCCTGCTATCGGAGTAAGGCGGTGCGTAGGCCTTCACGATAGAAGAGAGGCTCGTTCCGCCAACGTTGAGATCACTGAATGGATTCGCGCCTTGGTGAGCTTGCTTTCCGTCTGCATCTCTTAGGCTTTGGATGTAGATGCCCATGACGCCCTTCCCTGTGTTCCAGGCTGTCTTAATTTCGTAATTAATCCACTTCCGCCCAGCGGTAGACGAGCCTATGAGGATAATGGCGACGGATTTACCGTAGAGCTGATCGTCAATCCACTTCTGGATTGACGCATCACCGCCCTTTTTTACGGCCTCCCAGTCATTATCGGTCACGGTGATGTTTCCCTCGATAACACCCATGTTTCGTACTTGTGCAGCGCGGAAGTTGTCAGGCTGGTAGTGAAAGCTATAAAAAGCGCGTCGTGCCATAATGCACTCCTGGTAAGTTAGGCTTGTAGTTCTTTGGCGGATAGGATCACGGTTTCTTTGGTTCAATCAAGATTTCCAAAAATGCCACTCTTGCAGCCTGCTCAGGAGACGGCCTGGGAGCACCGGGCATCTTCTTTGTATTCTCCTTTGATTCCTCAAATGCTTTTGCCGCCTTTTCAACAGCCTTTTTGAATCCACCACTGTTGATCAGCATTTCCGGGAACTTCTTGGGCTCTGCAAAAAGATCATCCAACCAATGAGGTTGCAACATCGTTTAAACTCCTTAGGAATCAACTAACCCACACTAATACTATTATCGTAGTACCATGTCGGCAAGACTTGCCCTGGGAAATCTGCAATTCAAGACCATCTTGTCGCATTTAGCATCAGGAGATATCACATGCTGCCAAATTGAGGCCTATATTTTAAAAAGACGTGGTATTATGTACTATTGGGTCAGTCGAAAGGATTATTGCTATGAAACCAGATGATTTTGAAAAACTGGGCGTTTTGCAGTCCAAAGTCATGGATGTGCTGTGGGAACTGGGTGAGGCGAGGGTCCACCAGGTCCGCGATGAGCTCGAGAAAATCCACAAGGATATCGCCTACACGACGGTACTATCCACGTTTCAGAAATTGGAGAAGGCCGGTTGGGTCAAACATAAGGCCCAAGGGCGCATGTATGTGTACAGCGCCGTGAAGGGTAAAAAGCAAACTCTGGCAACTTCCATCAAAAGGTTGGTGGGGAGAGTCTTCCGGGGCGACCCGATGAATCTGGTGCACCATATCCTAGAATCTGAAAATTTGAGCGAAGCGGAGGTGGCTACCCTGCGGAAAATCCTCAACTCGAAATCTGGCAAAAAACCAAATGCCTGATCTCTTACTCGATCCCTGGGTCCAAATCGCACTGGGTGTTTCTTTTATTCTTGCGATTGGACAAGCATTCGCCTTCTTCTGTTCCAAGACTCCCGCCACTGCCCATGCGATTTTGGTCCTGGCTTTGACTGGGAGTCTGGTATTTCCGTTATTTCACCTCACGGTGGGCTTGGCCGATTGGGGCCAATTGCCTGACCTGGCCCTTTCGCCTGTTCAAGCGCATTCAAACACCGAACAGGATGTAACTGGCCAGATAGTCTCCCCTAAAGAAAGCAATCCGTTTTCCGAAAACCTGACCCCCAAATCAGCCAATAATGAGACGAGCCAGTTCACATTACCGCACGAACCGACCGCCAACCTTTCACCACCTGAAACCCCCGGTATTTTGGAAAATCTTTACATCGGGGTCCAAAAGCTCCTGAATTCCCAAGGAAAGTCCCGGAACCCAGGGATCTTCCTTTTTCTTACCTTCTTTCATTGGATCTGGGCCCTTTTGACGGCAATTTTCTTGTTATTGTTGGCCAGAACTTTTTGGGCCAACTTGAGGCTGGTCAAGACTAGCAAACCGGTGGATGAAGTTTCCGCCCAGTTCCTGAAAGGGCTTGCCGAAAAAATCGGGTTATCCCAGGTTCCACGCCTGCGCGAACACTCCTCCGTAAGAACGCCGGCAGTTTTGGGGATTGATCGGGTCTGGGCCACCATCCTTATTCCCAAAGGGGTTACCCCTCAAAGCTATTCCAATGCCGTTTACTTTCACGAACTGGCCCACCTCAAAAGATACGATTCCCTGTGCAGGCTTTTAGCAATCATTGCCACCGCGCTCATGCCCTGGAATCCGCTGGTTTACACCGTACGGAAAAACATTTATTGCTATGCAGAAATGGCTTGTGATGATTGGGCGGTAGTCTGCGGCACCCATCCGGAAGAATTCGCTCAGGAATTAGGAACCCTGGTCAATCCTGATGCTTCCCCCTTCCCTGCGCTTTTGTCAGTTGCTTCCGGTTTTAAGGAGCTATCCCAAAGGCTGATCCGCCTGAAAACCGGTGCAACGGCTTCACCCCATTTGCAAAAGACTTGGGTCCTAATCTGGACTATTGCTTCATCCTGTTTGATGGCCATGGCTTTTCTGCAGCCGGGGGCCAAGCCCTTGAACGCAAAAGAATTGGAGCCAACCAAGACAAAAGACCTCACCCTTCGCCCACCAGAGAAAAAATCTCCGGACACTATTCCAAGTTTCCAGGCCACAGTAATCCGAGCAACACTTGGCGGTAAACCGTCACCCGACACCAAGGTGTGGGTGGAGATCTTGGATCAGGACCAGTTTGTGTTTGTGGGGCCCGCCTTTACTGATCAGGAAGGGATAGCCCGTTTTCAGGTTTATTCCGCGAAAATCCAATCGGTCCTTGCCTTGGATCAAAAAGGATTTCAGGCATGGAAAACATTGGCGCCCGGTCCAAAATCCGCGGATGATCTGCAGGTAAATCTGGAACCCCAGTCCAAAACAAAAATCGAACTTTTGAAAGAGGGTAAACCCCTATCAGGAACCAAAGTGGAATTGGCAGGTTTTGACCCCCATCGTTTATTCGAAGGATATCAGCAAATACCCGTTGGTTTTCCAAAACCCAGCGGGATTTCCGACGAGAATGGCTTGGTGGAGCTCGAGCCAGTTTTTGCCAACAGTCAAATTGGAGTACGAGTTGTCGATGAACTGAATCAATGTTTTCAAATCAAGACCAAACCCGAATCTGCTTCGACCATCCATTTGAATAAGCCAGGTACCCTAGAAATCCATTTCAAGGGGGAAGGCCCACCACCAAAATTAGATAGATTAAGTTGGCGAATCTTGGGCAATTTGGTTGAGAAAAGCCAGGAAGGAATTTTTATTTGTGATCATGGAGCAAATCGAAAAAATCCAAATGTTAGTGAGAACCAGATCAAGAATGTTGCACCAGGCTCTTATTCCCTATCTTTTTTTAATCTAAAAAGGACGTCCTATTTTTTGGAAAATAAGACGGAAATTTTGATTAATCCTGGGCAAGTGACCCACATCGACATCGATTACAGCATGGCTGCCCCCATTCGTGGCCGTTTAGTGGACGCAAAAACAGGAAAAGGAATCCCTGGCCTTTTCCTGGCTTTTCAAACAATTAAAGATAATGAAGATAATCCCATCAAACAGGAAGTGATCTCATCAGATTCCGATGGAAAATTCCAATGCAATGTTAAAGGTGGCACTAGATACATGGTGGTTTTTTTAAACCACCTCCATGATTCAGACAATTACCAAATCAAAAGCCCTCAGGACCTCATTTCCGAATTGAATTTGCCGATTAAGCCAATTGCCGGGGAAGAATTATTCCTACCAGACATTGTCCTGGCCCCATCAGCGAAAATCCAAGGTAGCATACGCAATCCTCATCCCAAGCAAGCCGAGGATGTTTTACAAGTTTACTGTCCAGTGTTGCCTTCCAGAAATCATGACTTCATGGCTAATGTCAGGGTTTCTGAGTCCCAATTTGAAATCCTCGGAATCCCCCCAACGGGTTCCTTAAAAATTCGTGTCCGCCAAGGAGAATTGGTGAATTTGCCCACTTTTCTGTCATCAGAACAATGGAGCCAAAACCCTGAAATCGAACTCAAGAAAGATAACGGGATCCACCTCTCAGGATCCATCCAAAACGAGCAAGGTGCTCCTATAAAAAATGCCAAAGTCAACCTGTATTGGTTTTTCCCAGTTAAATCCACTTCCGGAAGCGTTTTTTCCCAGCGCTTGCTGGAAGAAGTCAATACGGCAGAAGATGGTTCTTTTCATTTTTCAGGGTATTGGTCTGGCGAAAAATATTACATAGGGGTGGAGGCACCAGGCTATCTTCCAGCAATGGATATCAAAAATACAAAACTTTCGGGCCCTCCCGGGACCACCCTCGATTTCGGCATCAAAAGGTTGGCCCCTATTCCTGAACAACAAAAATCAACCAACTAATTTGTATGTATTTTCCTACTACTCTGCTTTTCTTCCATTACTCAGTTTCTAACCTGACAAATTATTTCTTCAAAAACTATCCATCCGCTTTCTGATTTATTATTTTCGCATTGCATCTATTGCTCATAATTTGCGATCCCTTTAATTCCGAATTGTTTCTAATTTATTTTTTAGCAAAACTAAACCTTAGGCCATTTTGACAAGCGGCATAGACTCTTTAAGTTCTTCGAATTTTCTATATTAAAGCACCTGCGATCACCCAAGAAAATCACCCATCCATCAAAAAATATTGGGACTCCAGAAAAATTCCAAAACCCGCGCGAATACCTCTTTGTCCAGTGATGCATGCAAGAAATTTGGCGGAGGGAAAAAATGTATTCGCGCCTTTTTGGACTTCTTGAAACCGCAGGAATGCGAGCCCTGTCCAGGATAAAGCCGGAGGGCAATGTTTTCAAATCCTTGGTGATTTGTGGCCTCCTTGGATCCGCGGCATTGACTGGTACTTTTGCCGCCAGGCTGAAGGGTAAAGAGATGCCTGAAAGTGGCCTTCTTGCCTTCCCGGAGGTCCTGGACTTCGGGACTAAATTGCAGGGGGAAAAGCCCCACGGCACCTTTCTATTGACCAACCAGTATCCCTTTGGAATCACGATCTCCGACATCTGGACCAGTTGTGGCTGCACGGTCCCATCCGGCTACGCCAAACAGTTAAAACCTGGGGAAAGCACCAAGGTTCATGTGGATTGGTCCCTGGGAAGCAAGCGGGGAAATGTATCTGACAAGATTACCGTGGTTTACTCGCAGCCCAAGGAGATCAGCTCCAGGGCTGGCCTGATTCCATTACAAATCCGGGCGAACGTTCTTCCTGAAATCCAGGTCGACCCCATCAGTGTCGAATTCACCAGGGACAAACCTGGCAAAGCCACCATCCATCTCGCGGCGGGAACCAAGCAGGATTTTCAGATCAAAAAGGTATACGCCAATGTGGATTTCATCCAGGCAGTCTGGCACCCGGAAAATGGTGCCATCGAGTGCATTTATGAGCCACCCCTGCACAGGGGGAGGGACCTCTCCGGGGTTCAAGTTCTGATTGAAACGGAGAGCGAGGTTGAGAAGTTGATCCGAGTCCGGGTCAATGTGGTGAGTGAGTCCGATCGGGGTGTTTCCCCATCGAAGGAGTTTTAGCCATGCGTAATTGGAAATCAATGACCAGGAAGTTCGTCCGAATTTCTACCGTCCTCGGGGCCGGGCTCCTTTGCCTGAAACCCTTGCTTGCTGACGTGAGTCCACCCATGACAGGGCCCTGTAGCAATACCAAGGCAAATACAATCCTATGCCCTTCCATAACGCCTACCGCTAGTTGCAGTAGCTACACATCCGCTGAATGTGGTGGAAAAACTTATGTAAAAAGGTTGTCCAACACCTTCGGCACAACCAATAGTGAAGGCTGGAACAGCACGGCCTCTAATTCATATGCCGAGTGCACCTACACCACCACGTGCTATTGGGACCCGATGGGATCCCCAACTGGGTCTTGCCGTGAATCAGGCGTGAAAAACAGTGTTCTTTACGCCGAGATTTATGACTCCAACCTCTGTCCAACCCCCTGATAACGGGTTTCATTTCCGGAGCTGAAGCATGTTTCCCCTTTTGTCTTTTTCCACGGCTTTGATGGTCTTTGGCCAACCTTTCTCCCTCGAGAAATCCAGAATCCTGGAGGCGCGGGAGAAGGCTATCTCGTCGATGTACTGCAAATTCTCGGTGGATGGCCTGAACACCCACCTGCACCCGAACAGCTCGTACAGCCGGGCGTATCAGGTGTGGTATTCAGGTGGTCGCACCCGGGAAGATCTGGTTCAGCGGGATGGCCAGTTGGCCGGGGAACGTCAAATCTCCTGTGAAGGATGCGAGCAGAAGGACCTCTTCCTGGAGTTCTTCACCACCAAATCGCGTTCCTTCGCTTTGGAAAAGATAAAAGGGGAACTGCCGGAAAGCTCCCGGCCCTCGGACCCGCGGAAGCTCGGGTATGTCATCAACGATTACTTTGGGCTCCGCTATGTCCGCATGGACGCCATTTTTAACCTGCCCGGAATGGGTGAGCCGACCGTGGACAAGGTCCAACTGGACGGGCTGGAATGCCAGCGGTTTTCCTGGGGGGAGTGCAGCAATCATTGGAAACCCACCGTGTGGGTCTCTCCTTCCCAGGGAAACAATATCACCCGGATTGAGGTGATTGCACCGGATTTCCAGGGGTTGGTTCGGTCGGAACTGGCCCTGGATGCCGCCAGCGGCATCTGGTTTCCGAAGAAGACCCACTTTGAACTGAAAGAAAAGGGCACCCTGACCCGCAGGGAAACTATCCGGGTGGAAAAGGTGCTCTTCAATTCCCCGGATATTGATGCCGGGTTTTACCTGGACAACATGAACCTGCCAGAGGGAACCCTGGTCAATTTCCCCGAGGAAATGGGGGATGCGATCATCCGGGATGGAAAAATGAGCCGGGGTGCACGGACGGCCCTGCGGGATGAACGTCGCCCCAAGCCCCCCGTGCCGATCCATGCTCCGGTCAACCGGACCTGGATGTACTTTGCCATCCTCAGCGGATTGCTGGCCCTGTCCACCGTCGGTGTGGTGTTCTGGCGTCAAAAATCACCCGCCCACTGAGGAGCCAGCGATGGGATTCTCTCTACGGCGAAAAAGGCTCGGGTTCTCCCTGCTGGAATTGCTGATTGTCCTAGCGATCCTGGCCGTTTTGCTGGGGCTTCTGTACCCAGCAGTCCAAACGGCCCGAAACGCGGCGTTGGGCCTGAGCTGCCGGAACAATCTCAAGCAGATCGGTCTGGCCCTGCACCAGCATCACGAGGTTGTGGGTACCCTGCCCTCCGGATACCGCAACCCTGCCAAATCCGAACCGTACCCGCATTTGAGCTGGCGGGTGTTCCTGGGGCCTTATCTGGAACAGGAGGGGGTTTGGCAGAAAACATCCTCGTCCTACCTGTCCAATCGGGACCCGTTTGGCGTTTCCCACCCCATGCGATTCCAGGTTTTGCCCGTTTTCGGGTGTCCTCTGGACGACCGTTTACAGACCGAATGGGATGTCTCCACCAAAATCGGTCTAATCCGGGTGGCCGCCTCATCGTACCTGGGGGTCAATGGAACCCAGTTCACCGCGCGAAATGGGGTCTTGTTCGAAAATTCCAAGACCCGCCTGACGGATATCCTCGATGGGACCTCGAATACCTTGATGGTGGGTGAGCGGCCTCCCAGCCCGGACCTCCTGTATGGTTGGTGGTACGCCGGCGTCGGCATCAACCGCCAGGGGTCTGGGGATGCCCATCTTGGCGTGAACGAGATCAATATCTGGGGAAGGCGGCATATGGGCTGCGTCAAGGGTCCGTATTCATTTTCCCCCGCGAAAAACCAGAAGGACCATTGCGCGGCCCTGCATTTCTGGAGCCAGCACAAAGGCGGCGCCCAGTTTGCCATGGCAGACGGATCCTGCCGGTTTTACTCCTATTCAGCGGCCCAGATGCTCACAGCCCTGTCAACCCGCTCAGGCGGAGAAGTGATCGCGGAATGATTGAGGGGGACTCTTCAGCCTCCGGTGGATGAACCGCATTGGCTTTGGTCCGTCAAACCTGGGCAATACCAACACTGAAATGTACAACGGATTTCCATCTAGAGGACCGTTGGATTTCCCAGGGATCCAAGATGGATCCTGGGGTTTGAATTGGCCCGTCAATCTTCGGTGTCGCAAATGGCTGCAAGGCGCTGGTCCACGCTCTGGAAAACCAAAGGGCTTCCAAAACTCGAGCCACCCCATCCTGTGTGGCTACTGGCCACGAATCTGCTGGAGATAAGAAACCATTTTGTGATCATCGATCCACGGAAAGTAGACTCCTGAAAACCTACCTTCCATGACAGTTGTTTCTTTTGGACTGCTGACCATCTCCTTGAAATCCTCGAATTCTTTTTGGTCCATAGGGAATAGATCCGGATAGGCGGATGTAGGGATTCCTTCAGCACCTAGTACTTGTATCCGGCCGGTATTAAATTTTTGGAGAACTTGGCCACCATGCCACCAGATGAGCTGGCCACAGTGGACATAACCGGGCGGGACCCTGGTGACCCTATCCTGGTTATTGACCAATCGAAGATACCGGCCACCTAATGCCGTCTCTACAGCATCAGCCAGATCTATCTGGCAAAGCATGGGTTGCCCAAAGGTCACCACACCGGTTACAGCGTGGTTGGAATTGATTGCCAGGTCGTACCCGCACAATAGAGCCATGGCTCCGCCGAGGCTGTGACCGGTGATCCAAAGCTGTTTGGGCGCAAGGGAGTCAATTTTATCCCGAAGTTCATCCTTTAGAGTCAGGTAGGCTTGCTGAAAACCCTTGTGAGCAGAACCCCCGTCGATTTTCAGGCGGCGAATGTCCACATCAAACAGGACATCCTTCCAGGAATCGGTTCCCCGGAAGGCAACCACCAGGCAATCCCCTTGGGTCGCCAGGCAACAAAACATTTCATCCTTATCTATGAAATCAACCCAATCAAACCCAAGCCCAAGGAACGATGCCTCCATTAATTTCGGCATTTCGTAGGAATGGTCGCAAATTCTGGCAAACCCTTCCGTGATGGAGGTGCCCCTGAAGGAATCCCGCTCAAATTGTGACCGAAGCTCCGCTTGGAATCCTGTTGGTGAAAACTCAACAGGCTCCCAGGGGCCAGTTTCGACAACGACTTCCAACGGGTTCATTGACTGGTGCTCCAAAGAAGGTGAATCACAGCAACTGCATCATTCCGGTTCTTTCCACCACCCGTGGTTTTGAATGCGAAACTGGCCAAGGTTTTCAGTTCAGCAGCCATGCAATATGTTACCACAATAGTACTGTAGGTGGTTTAATCAATTAGTCCCCATTCAGCCTTTTTCCCAAAAATCCCGATTCAGCCACTTGCCCCAGTACCACTGTTGCAGTAACACAGGATCAGACGCTGGGCGGACCCGCCCAAACCTCCCCCGTCGTCTCCCCGCGCCGCACCCGAGTCCCGCACCCCGGACCGACCATGAAGTACCCTTCCCTGCTTGGCCGTCTTTTCCCCAGGGCACCCAAGGAATCCCGCCGCCCCGCCGTCCCCTACCGCCCCGCCCTGGACCGCCTCGAGGAGCGCCTGGCCCCCCCCAGCAACCTGTTTGCCATCGGGTCCCCCGCCGGGTCAGCCCCGCTCATCAGCCTGTTCGACAGCGACACCGGGGCCCAGGTCGACCAGATCCGCCCCTTCCAGTCCTCCTACACCGGCGGGGTCAACGTCACCCTGGCTGACCTGGACCGGGACGGTTCGCCCGAGATCATCGCCTCGGCCGCCTCCGGCTCCCCGCATGTCGTGGTGTTCGATGGGGCCACCCACCAGGTGACCGCCTCTTTCCTGGCCTTCCCGGGCTCCACCAGCGGCGTGTCGATCGCTGCCGGCGACATCGGCAACGGATCGCGCGGCATCGTCGCCGGGTCCGGCGGCGGCATGGCCGGCACGGTCGCCTTCTTCACTCCCTCGGGTGAACCGGTCCGAACCCTGAAGCGATTTGTCGGCAATTTCTCTTAAAAACGGGTTTTTTGCATATTTAGGGCTGCTTAAGTCCTATTTTGTGAAAACACAAGGGTTAAGCCTGTTTGGTTTTTGTGTTTAATTTATGGTTGGGCTCAATATATGTGTAAGGCCTAACTAAGGAAGCTAGAGGCAAATGTGACGAGGTTTTGTGCACTTAGAATGGCGCTAAACGCAATGCCGACAATCCGAAGGGTGCACTTCTTAACGAGATCACCGAGCGGCTAGTTGGCAAACCGATTAATTTGAATTCTTGATAGTGCAATGAGGCATGTTATGGGCAAAACCTTTACTCAAACACAAAAGAGGTAGTAATGAAACTAGAATCAGTCACACTTAAGAATTTTCGTGCTTTTCGCAAAGAAACACGAGTAAGCATTGGAGAACTTACGACAATTATTGGGAAAAACGACGTTGGAAAATCATCTATCCTCGAGGCCTTAGAAGTGTTTTTCAACAATGAGATAGTAAAGCTTGAATCTGGTGACAAAAACGTCCATTCCACGGAAACGCATATTGAAGTCACTTGTGAATTTTCGGACCTTCCAGACGAACTTGTACTCGACACACAGGCCGAAACAACATTGTCTGACGAATACCTTTTGGCTATGAACGGCAATTTATGCGTCAAGAAGCGCTGGCAATGTACAGGTGGGAAACCAAAGGAAGAAATTTTTGTATGTGCTAATCACCCAAGTGAGCCAAAGTACGATGACCTTCTGACGCTCACGCAAGCCAAACTCCGTGAGCGAATGACCGAACTCAATGTCGCTTCAGAAGGAGTCAACCGCAATAGTAATCCTTCGATGCGAAAAGCCATCTGGGAGAATTGTCCTGATCTGAAGCTCAGAAAAACTGAGGTTGCTGTCGCTAAGGAAGACGGAAAGCGGATTTGGGAAAAACTGGCATCACATTTGCCGCTGTTTGCCCTATTTCAAAGTGATCGACCCAGCCGCGACTCCGATGCTGAAGTTCAAGATCCTATGAAATTAGGTATCCGTCCGGCGAAACTTTCAATTACCCACAATCCTGTCGGGCTTTTGGGAGGTGAGATGATTTATCCCCCGGCGGGCCGGTGTGTCAAGATTGACGGGCGATCTGGAATCGGCCAATGATCCTGCAAGTTCATCGCCAAGGCGGGCGATGCGTTTCCGCGGACGGAGCCGGGTCATGGAACCATGGATAGAGCAGGAGTCGGCGGGTTGCGCGTTCGCCGACGAGCGGTTGGGCAAGCGGTTCCAATGCCTTCTGGAACAGATGGCAGCGGGGATGGGCCGGCCGCTTCCACTAGCCTGTGGCGACTGGGCAGCCACCAAGGCGGCCTACCGGTTCCTCGACAACAACCGGGTGGGCGAAGCGAAGATCCTGGCTGGGCATTTCCAGGCCACGCACGCGCGGTTCGCCGCAGTCGCGGGTCCGATCCTTGTGCTACACGACACGACCGAATTCTCGTTCCGGCGCGAGAACACCCAGGCGATCGGTATCACGCGGAAGGTCGCCAAGGGGCCGTCCGACAAACGTGCGCGGCCGCGGATGCACACGGTATGCGGCATCCTGATGCACTCCAGCCTGGCCGTTACCCCCGGCGGCCTGCCACTGGGGCTGGCAGGGATCAAGCTCTGGACTCGCAAGAAGTTCAAGGGGACCAACGCTCTCAAGGGCCGCGGCCCCGACGCCAGCAAGCACTCGGTCAACTTGACCCGCATTCCGATCGAGGAGAAGGAGAGCGTTCGCTGGCTGGAGAATGTCCGGCAGTCAGCCGCCCACCTTAGCGAGGCGTCACGCTGTGTCCATATCGGCGACCGGGAGAGCGACATTTACGAACTGTTCTGCGAATGCGAGTCACTGGGGTCGAAGTTCGTCTTTCGCACTTGCGTCAACCGGCGCGCAGGCGACGGCGCGCAGACGGTGGCCGGCCTGATGGACGGGCAGCGGACGAAGGCGGTGCATCGGATCGAAGTCCGCGACGCCAACGGCACGACGTCGACTGCGGTGCTGGATATCAAGTACCATCGGATGACGGTCTGCCCGCCGATCGGCAAGGACCAGCGCTACGGGCCATTGGAACTGACTGTGATCCACGCGACCGAGCGGGGCACGCCTGAAGGCCGCGAGCCGATCCGGTGGAAACTGGTCACCAATCTGCCGGTCGCATGTAAGGCGGATGCGATCGAGAAATTGGACTGGTATGCGCTACGGTGGAAGATCGAGATGTTCCACAAGGTGATGAAGTCCGGGTGCCGGGCGGAGGACTCCCGGCTGCGGACCGCCGCAAGGCTGGCGAACCTGATCGCGATGATGTGCATCGTGGCGTGGCGGGTGCTGTGGCTCACGATGCTGAACCGCACGGATTCGAAACTCACCGCGACTCTGGTACTCACCGAAGTCGAGATCTTGCTGCTGGACCGGTTGGTGCCGCCGGCGCACGATTCGCACCGGGGAACCGTGGGCGATGTACTCAACCGGCTCGCCCGGCTCGGCGGTTATCTCAACCGACGCCACGACGGCCCGCCAGGCCACACTGTGCTGTGGCGCGGCCTGACAAGACTCGCGGACATCCAACTGGGGTATGACCTGGATCACAGTTGTGGGTAATTGAAAGTTTCGCCGGACGGACACAGAAAGGAGGCTCTTGAGGTGGTCGGGGCAGGATAGGCCTTGATCAATCAGAATGCCCCCAGCTTCGCGGAGTCACAAAACAAATGTGCGCAACTTGACGGACCCTACCTGACTGAGGGAAGGGTGGGTGGTGAGGGTCAGGGGTTATCTCAGGTCCAGACATAGAAGCCT
>CAIWHS010000279.1 GCA_903912515.1 uncultured Planctomycetaceae bacterium | reverse complement strand
CGATTCTGAATTTGCTTCAAATCAACCCGGACACACCCATGGAAATCAGTAAGGATGGGGATCGATTGCTTGTTCGACCATGTCGTACAGCAAGCCGTCAGAGGCGACTGGAAGAGTGCCTTCAGGCAATCAATGGCGAATTTTCCGAGGATCTACGCAGGCCTGCGGAGTGACTGAGAAAGTGGAATTCCTCGAAGCCCTGGGTATCCTAGCGATCCATCAAGATTAGATAGGGCTTACTGATGAATTGCCCAGCTTGGGTAAGACGACCTGTGGCCACAAAGCGCAGATTAATTCGTCGGTCACTTGGGGTGTTGTACAGGGGGGGCACCACTACCTTCGAGAATAAAAGGATGCTTTTTGTTCAAGCCCTTTTTCCAAAGGGGGGCTTTCCACCAGGGGAGTCAGAAGGTTGACAAGCAGGTAGAAAAGCCCGACCACCATGCGGGTGTCGGTCCCGGGGCGGCAATTGGTGTCGCAGAATGACGGCTCGATTTCAGACCGGATCAGTTCCCAGTCGAATTCTTTCGAAAGCCGCGCCAACTGGTGGTCCGGGTTGATCACCCGGCCTAGCGCCACATGGAACAAATCCGGCCGATCTTCCAAGCGTTTCGGTGTCATCTTTTGCAGGCCTTGGAAGGTTACTGACGACTATTCCAGCTTCCAACCTGCAAATCCTAACCAATCAATTCCAACGTTTCACCCTGCTTACAAAGCACTTTCAGGGTTTTGCAGCAAAGACTAATTAGGCCCGTATTGCTCAACTTCCAACGAGCCATCCAGACCATGAAGGCGGATCAAGTTTTTCACCGGGTAATCACTTCCAACATTGACCAGTTTGGCCTTTCCCAAAACACCGCTACGCCAGCGGTGAGTGTGACCGCTGATCACCAGAGATAATCGTTCGGCGTTTTGTCGAACCAAATTCTCCACAGCTCGGTTTCCGCTAAACGCTTCCTAGAGAATCTGGTCCATGGATGGGCCTTCAGTTTCGGTTGTTTCCCGATCCGGGCGGGCAAATCCTAATTCAGGAAGGGCAGGGTGGTGGGTAATTAGAATGACCCGTTCGCAGTTACTTAGGGCAACTCGCAGGTGCTCAGCCAGTTTTGCTGCCATCAGGCTTGTGATGCTGCTGTTGCTCATGCCCTCGGGCCAGCGAACATAAACCCGGTCGTTGTGGCGGCCCCGGGTGAAACACATTTGCTCGAGCCGCCATTGCTCCTGCGGAAAGCGCCGGGCAAGTTCTTCTGTGGCCCAGGAATGGTCGTACCAATTCATGGAACCAACAATCCCCAATCCCAAGTGGGGAAGCAGTAAAGGGCCATGATCAAGGTAATGGAATCCCCTTTTTTCGCATTCGGCCGGTAAAAGAGAGTCATAGACAGTCCAGGAATTGCCCCGTAAATCCTCTTGGCGCACCCAAATGTCATGGTTTCCGGCTACCAAAGCCACCGGACAATCGATGGTGGCCAAGGCGTTAAGGCAATCGCCAAAGTGACTGTCGGCACCCAAGTCACCCCCAACCAGCAATAATTGGGGCGGATTTTGCTGTAACCCCTTTACCAGAGACAAGTTGCCAGCCTCGCACTTGGCAAGGCCCCAGTGCAAATCGGCCGTGATTGCCAAGTGCGGGGTGGACATGAAACCCGGGGGTTGTGAAAAGCTATGGCCGCCTAGGGTTGGTTGCCGTTGAAATGAGGGCACCCTTTCATGGTACAACCTTAGCGTGAATAGGGTTGTAACAGGGTTCACATCCTGCCAAATACGGCTAAGTGCGGGCCCGGCCACTCTTTTGAGACCATCACCATGCGATGCAATAGCTGGTTTAGCTGCGTTTTTTTCGGTTTGTTCACGGGGAATCTAATGTCGGAAGAAGCGTTGAACTATCCCAAGACCAGGAAAGATTCCACGGCTGAAACCTTGCATGGCCAAAAGGTGGAAGATCCCTACCGCTGGCTGGAAGATGATGTCCGCAAATCCCCCGAGGTGAAACAGTGGGTGGCCGACGAGAACAAGGTTACCTTCGCCTACCTCGAAAAACTTCCAGGCCGCAAACAAATACAGGACCGTTTGACCAAATTGTGGAACTATGAAAAGGTTTCAGCCCCGTCCCGGTTGGGAGGCAAATACTGGTTTGTCCGAAACGATGGCTTGCAGAACCAGTCGGTTCTTTTCGCCCGCGAATCACTCACCGCAGAACCAAAACTGATCCTTGATCCCAATACTTGGAGCAAAGACGGCACGGTGGCCTTGGCTGGCTGGCGGCCAACCGATGATGGGAAATACCTTGCCTATGGGCTTGCCGAGGCCGGCAGTGATTGGGTGACTTGGAGAGTGCTTGATCTTGCCAACCTGAAACCGCTGGCCGATGAAATAAAATGGGTAAAATTCAACTCGCCCTCATGGAAGAAGGATGGATCAGGTTTTTATTATGGCCGTTTTGCTGAGCCTAAAGAGGGGCAAAAGTTCCAGGCCCTGAACCTGAACATGAAAGTTTATTTTCACAAGCTGGGCACTGCCCAATCAGAGGATGTGCAGGTTCATGCCACACCAGACCATCCAGACTGGGGCTTCCAAACAGTAATCACCGACGACGGTAACTATCTGCTGCTAATCACCCATGTGGGCACAGACCATCGCTATCGCGTTGAATGGGCTGATCTGCGCAATCCCGATTTTAAGCTGGTCACCCTGGTGGACAAGTTTGAAAACGAATGGGATTTTGCGGGCAATGAAGGCGACACACTGTACTTCAAGTGCAACCTGAATGCCCCACTGGGCCGGGTCGTCAAAGTTGACCTGGGAAAGAATGGCGATTGCCAAAAGGGCGCCATTGACTGGGTTGAAATCGTTGAGCAGACCAAGGAAAAACTCGAAGATTGCAATCTGGTTGGCGGGAGAGTTATTTGCGGCTACTTGAAGGATGCCTACACGCAGGTGAAGTTATACTCACTGCAGGGCAAGAATTTGGGCAATCTTGATTTGCCAGGAATCGGCACCGCAGGCGGTTTCGGTGGCAAGCTTGAAGAAAAAGAAACATTTTATTCTTTCAGTAGTTTTGCCACCCCCGGTCGCGTGTACAGGCTTGACCTCGAAACCCTCAAAAGCGACCTGATCCACCAATCAAAGGTGGATTTCGATCCGGATCTTTATGAGACACGCCAGGTGTTTTATGCCAGTAAGGACGGCACCCGGGTGCCCATGTTTCTTTCCCACAAAAAGGGACTCAAACCCAACGGTGCCAATCCCACCCTGCTGTATGGCTACGGTGGGTTCAGCATCTCGCTCACTCCCGGGTTTTCAGTGGGGCGTCTCGCCTGGATGGAAATGGGTGGGGTCTTGGCGGTTGCCAACCTGCGAGGTGGTGGTGAGTACGGCGAAGAATGGCACAAGGCTGGCACCAAGGGTGCCAAACAGAATGTGTTCGACGATTTTATAGGCGCTGCTGAGTATCTGGTTTCCCAAAAGATTACCAGCCCGAGCCATTTGGGTATTCAGGGTGGTAGTAATGGGGGCCTGTTGGTGGGGGCAGCTTTGGCACAAAGGCCAGAATTGTTTGGTGCGTGCCTGCCCGCTGTGGGGGTCATGGACATGCTGCGCTTCCAGAAGTTCACCGCCGGTCGCTATTGGGTTGATGATTACGGCTCCAGCGACAATGCGTCTGATTTCAAATATCTTTATGCCTATTCCCCGTACCACAACCTCAAGCAAGGTGTGAAATATCCTCCCACCATGGTGACAACCGGGGATACCGATGACCGAGTGGTCCCAGGCCATAGTTTCAAATTTGCCGCCCGATTGCAGGAATGCCAAGCAGGCCCGGCCCCGGTGCTGATTCGCATAGAGACCAGGGCAGGGCACGGTGCCGGAAAGCCCACAGCAATGCAAATAGAAGAACTTACCGACCAGTGGGCATTTTTGGCGGCAAATTTGGGCTTAAAATTGCAATCTAAATAATCAAGTGGGTTTTGGTTGGGGTCGTGTGGCAAAAAGCACGGCCCCTTTCACTATTGGGAAAGGATTCCCGCATGGCCAGTTTTCCAGTTCACTTCACCACATCTTGCAGCACAGGGGTCATTCTCGGAATCGCCAGCATTTATTGGCTTGATTTCGACTGGGGGGCCGCCATCTCCGTGGCTGTCTACTGTGGCCTGGGTGGGGCAATTCCCGATCTGGATAGCGACTCGGGAATTCCCGCCCGGGAAATGTTCAATTTGGTGAGCGTTTTTTTTCCATTGCTGGTTTACCACCGGTTGGAACAGGAAGGGCTGACAAGCGAGCAGGTCTTTGCTTGCATGGTGGGGATTTATTTGATTATCCGCTTCGGCCTGAGAAAGCTTTTCCGCAAATTCACGGTACACCGGGGTATGTTTCATAGTGTGCCAGTGATGATCATTTTTGGACTGTTGGTGTACCTCACTGGCAGCCAGAACCAGACTGTTGAAGCCGAAGGTGTGAACCAAGACATGCGGCATTTCCACAGGGCCGTGCTAGGCGTGGCTGCTGCCATAGGCGTTCTGACACACTTGGTACTGGATGAAATTTGGGCGGTGAACTGGGAAGGGCTGAGTATTCAACTGAACCAGTTTGCCGGTAGCGCCGTGAAATTTTGGTCGTCTTCCTTGGTGGCAACCATATTGACCTACTCCATCATGGGCGGGTTGATATATGCGACCTATCTCGATGCCAAAAGGTTTAAAATTCACCCGCAAAACTGGATCGCCAACTTCGCTCCCAAACTTGTGCCATTTGTCAATGATCTGGAAGCTAGGGCTGGCATTAATCCAACAGCGGGTACCAATAATCCAACAGCGGGTAACAGTACGGTTGCAAACAGTTCGCCTTCCCCGGCCCAAGGCAAGGCGGTACCCGGAACACCAACCAGCTTACCCAAGTCACAACCCACTGCCGCGCTGCCGGCAACCCGACAAACCGCACCGACCCAATTGATTCCCTCACCCGCAGCCCAGCCCAATCAACCGCCACCACTAGTGGCTCCATCCGGTTTTCCCAGCTTCTTTAGGCCAGGGGGGCAATAGCCAAAGACCTTCGGGCTATAGTGGCCCAAAAACGATTTCGATATGCCCTGCATGGACATCCAGTGCCTCCACCCGCCCTGAGATGTCAAGGTTGTGGCCCATGGCAAACGCCGGAAGGTCCAATTCAATGCGCTCCCCGTCCATACGCGCTCCTGGCATTTCTTGCACCCTGACCTCCATTTGATCCACCAAAAGCTGGCGTACCATGGCCGGTGCATTGAATCCGGTGACCAGTTTCACCGCACCCAAATCGGCTATAAGCTTCCCATCTTTTGCCGAAGGCTTGAACTCTACTTGTATGCCAATGGCCATGAAGCCTGTTTGGTAATCCCCTTTCAGCACAATCGATTCCCCGACAACTTCCATCCGGGGGTTTTTCATTTCGTCTGGTTCCACCACCAGGGGAACCACATGCTTGTCCAGGAATTCTGCTGTTACCTGGATACGGCCGCTTAGTACCTGGATCATTTCCGATTCAACCTTTCACGGTTCCCTAGGGCCTCAGGGAGGCCCAATATTTGCCCCGGGTGGGCCGGGCGGCTAAAGTCCAACATACACAGCCTATGCGATCTACCGCCGTTTGTCGGTGGTTTGCTTGTCAGGGCTTTCAAGTTAGTATTTGAGACTGGTTTTCGCTGGGCTTTTGCCCTTGGAGCTATTTCGATGAGTCAATCCAAAACTGTTCGTTGGGGTATTTTGGGTGTAGCCAAAATCAATGAACGGCTTTTGCCGGCATTTGCCAAATCGAAACACGCAAAAGTGGTGGCCTTGGCCAGTCGGGAGACCTCACGGGCTCGTGCCGCAGCCGATGCTTGCGGCATTCCCATAGCATGCGGTAGCTATGAGGATTTGGTCCGCCATCCCGAGGTGGATGTGGTTTACAACCCTTTACCCAACCACCTACATGCGAAATGGACACGCGAGGCAATTGAGCATGGCAAAACTGTATTGTGCGAGAAGCCTTTGTGCCCCACCGCCAAAGAGGCCCTAGAACTGGTGGAGTGGGTGAAAACGAAGAATGGCAGGCTGATGGATGGCTTCATGTGGCCGCACCATCCCCGGACTGCCCGACTACGCAAGCTGCTCGATTCTAACCTGCTTGGGCCTGTTCAAAGGGTACATGGCTCCTTTACTTTCCTCATGGACCCTGTAGATCCCAACAATATTCGCCTAAAACCCGAAATGGGCGGAGGAAGTTTACTGGATGTGGGTTGCTATCCCGTCTACGGCATTCGTTGGGCCATGGGGGCCGAGCCGGTGCGGGTTTTCGCACACGCCACCTTCCTTCATGGTGTGGATATTGACATGACCGGCCTGATGGAATTTGAGGACGGCCGAGTCGCTAGCTTCGACTGTGGCTTTAACGCACCCATGCGAATGGGAATGGAAATAGTTTGTGGCAAGGGAGTGGTGCGCGTTCCCCGTATGTGGTTGCCTTCAAACCAAGGTGAATTCCAGGTGGAACACGAAGACGGAAGTGATCTCTGCACCGTGGAGGGCTACGACCAGATCACATGCATGATCGATCACTTAAGTGAGGCGTTTTTGCACCATAAGCCGGCTACACCCAGCCCTTATGAGGCGGTTAAATCATTACGAGTTATGGACGCACTCGCTTTGTCCGCCAGAGAATGCAAGCCGGTGGTGGTGGTTCGTGATTAATTTTGACACTTAAGAACCATGCCCCAACGGGTGCGTAAAAGTCCAAATGGCCACGGCGGTGTAAATAAGCACACCCAAAACAAAAAGGCCGCTCCAAATCACCGTGAGGGTGGTGAGCAAGCTGCGGTCTTCAGCTAGCAACTTTGCGGTGCTAGCTGAATTGGACTGATTGGGTGTGCTCATGGGTAATGTCCCTCTAAATGCCAAAGGCCTGATTTATCGTCGGGTCATTCGCACTTCGCGCATATGCTTGTGGCACTTGAAGCATAGCATTGAAATGTCGAGATAGGCCAGAGCTGCCCCATCTGAGTTCTTATTCTTTGCTTGCTCCACCACCATCTCGGCAGCAGCCCTGAACTCGTTACTCAGTTCCTTGTACCTGGGGGTTGGAACAACCTTCCATTCCATCTTTTGGCTTAAAATAATTAAATCTTGGGCCTTTTCCGAAGCTTTTGGCAGATCATTTAAGGCCAGTGCTTCCAATAACTTTTGGCAGCTTTCCAGTTTTTGCTGCATCACACCCTTCGGAGCTGGCTTGGCAGTTTCCGGTTCTTGCGCATTAACGCCACCCCCGGTTTGAGTCAAACAAACCAGACCGGCAACCAAACCGCCCACTAGATTTTTCATGGTTTTACTCCTGTCCATCCCATGGCTAGGGAATATGGATATGTAAGTCTTATTTTGGCGCCTCTACATTCTACCATTGCAAAAGCCCAATTTATGAGTGCGACATGCAAAAAAGTTCCTTAATCAGACATTCCGGGGAACTTACCCGCCCTTGACTTGTTGGTTAGCTTGCCGCATAGCCGACCCAATGCGTGGATAGATTAATTAGGGTGCCAAGTTGTTATTTTGGAAATTTTGGGCAGGAGGCGTTGTTTTGGGAAATGATGGCTTAATCGGGGAAGTGGCACGATGACCACAGCAACCCAATCTGAAAAAAAGATACCTATGCGGGAGCCCAACGGTCCCCTCTGGGCTTATCCTGTTTTCGTTTTGGGCGTGGTGGTTTTTATCCTTTCGGCAATTTACGGCCCCTTGCCTTTTACTGGTCCAACCGGTGCCCTGCGACGTATCGCCTTGTTGCGCAACCAATTGGAGGCAACTCAACCAGCGGAATTGGCAGACTGGTTAGAAGAGGCGGAAAAAAGTGCGGCTTTAACTCAACAAACAAAAATTCAGGTGAGTGCAAAACTCCTTCTGGCGGAGGGGTGGCTCAAGCGTTCAACTGTTCTTCCCCAAGAAGAGGCCGCGCAGCGGATTCAACTGGTTCAACAGGATTTGAATGCCCTAGGCGTACCTGAGGCACAATTGGATGAGGATCGCAAAAATTACTTGTTAGCTTTGGCCAAATTCCTGACAGGCGATGACCTGACATCAGCGGCCACAAGTCTTTCACTCATCAGTGATGATTCTGAACTTGCCGCAGATTCACTCGAGCTTCTGGCCAAGTGCCACCTCCGCCGCCAACCTCCTGATGTTACTGGGGCTTTGGCTGCGAATGAGCGCCTGCGCGGCTTGGGCCGACTGAGCGATGCCCAGCGTGGCCAAGCTCAACTTGCTGCCGGTGAATTGTATTTGGCTTTGCAAAAGCCGGAAGATGCGCGAAGGGTCCTTGAAAAGGTGGGCGCGCGCGCGCCGGGTGAGGTGCGTGCCAAGGCTGGAGTGCTTTTGGCCCAAAGTTATCAAGAGCAGGGGCTTTGGTCCCAAGCTGCCGAGGCGTGGCAGGCCCTAATTGATTCCAAAGCCACGGATGATCAACAGGTTATTTCGGTAGCTTGGTTTTCTTTGGGGCTGTGCTATCTGAAAAACGAGCAACCCACCCATGCTTTGGAGGCCTTTGAAAAGGTTTTGGAGTTCCCTTTCCCGAAAGGTGAGGCTGCCCGCCAGGCAAATTTGCTACTGGCCCAATCCCAAACCACCGAACCAGACCCGACCCGTTCACTCGGCCATTTTCAAGCGGCGTTCGACGGGATAGATTCCCAAAACCTTTGGCGTGCCAAATGGATCGATTTGAACCGGGCCCGCGAGTTGGTTGAGCAATCGCTAGATGTATGGATGAGGGCTAACCAGCATGCGGCGGCCCGTGCCTTGGCCGAGATGAATATGCGCATAGCAGAGCCAAGCAGGGGTACTATTTTGCTTGCCCAGGTGTTGGAAAATCAGGCTCGATTCCTTCGTGATCCCTTGGGGTATGAGCGGGCAGGTGGCAAGGAAAAAGCTTTGGCCGAATCGCGGAATTTATTTTTACAAGCCGCCGCTGCCAACAGTAAAGCTGCCGAAACGCTGGCAGATCCGGCCCAACAGTCTGCCCATTTGTGGTTGGCAGCAAAACAAAACCACGAAGCCCGGGATTATGTCAGGGTGGTGGAACTTCTTTCCAAGTTCCTTGCCGCTTCTCCCAACTCCGACAAATCAGGCGAGGCATGGTACCTGATGGGTGAGTCACTTGCCGCCCTGAAGCGGGATGCCGACTCTTTGGTGGCTTACAAAGAGTGCATTAAATTTCTGACCCCGTTCTCCTACAGGGCCCGCTTCAGAATTGGCGCCGATGCCCTGCGAAAGGGCAATCTTGATGTGGCCGCCGACACCCTCGAACACAATATGCAGGTGCTGCGATTAGACCCCGATCCAATTGCCCAAGAATGGACTTTGTACACGCTGGGGTCGCTCTATTGGCAGCGACAGGATTGGAAGTTGGTAGTCCGTAGATTGGAAGAGGCAGTTGAAAGGTATCCCAATTATGTTGAAAATCTGAAGGCGCGCCTCCGGTTGGCTGACGCTTACCGTTACCTTGCTAGCCAGGAAAATCAGAACGC
This sequence comes from uncultured Planctomycetaceae bacterium, assembly GCA_903912515.1. Taxonomy (GTDB): domain Bacteria; phylum Planctomycetota; class Planctomycetia; order Gemmatales; family Gemmataceae; genus UBA6894. Next base: position 17,805 of record CAIWHS010000279.1, on the reverse strand, counting down.
CATTTCGGGTGAGCGAATTACAACTGAAACCAGTTCGCATTTTCAAGCTGAATATCGCCGGTGGTTGGAGAGGGCTGTTTCCACCTACAACGATGTTCGTCTGGCTTTGGAATTACCCGGTGCCAGCTCCCTGCTCGATCAATCGGAGTTGGACAAGATTGGCTTGATGTTGGCGGATACCTGGTTCAGGCTGGGAAGGTACAATGATGCCCTGCAGCTTTACGAGGAGCAGGTAGCCAAGCTAGAAGGACGAAAGGAAAAATTGACTGCCCTTGGGGGAATGGTTCAGTGTTATTCCTCGATGGGGAAGTTTGAAAAAATCCCTCCAATAACCGAGCGCATTCGCCAGGCGCTTCCAGAGCTTGATGAAAAGACACGCAAAGAGTGGGAATTCTGGGTGATCACGGCCTCCCGTTCAACCAAGAATTGATGCGGAAATGATTACAAAAACAAGGGGCTGGTTGCCATAGGCAACCGGCCCCTTGTGGTTTGATCGACCTGATCGGAGTGTCAATTAGGCCTTGGTGGGTGACACTTCAGTGGTTTCAGCTTCTTCTTCAACCTGTGCAATCCTCAGCGAGGCTTGTTGATGCAGGATGAATCCGGTGCCGGCAGGAATCAAGTGGCCCAGGATCACATTCTCTTTAAGGCCAACAAGGTAGTCAATCTTGCCAGCCAATGCGGCTTCGGTGAGAACCTTGGTGGTCTCCTGGAAGGAAGCAGCCGAGATAAAGCTTTCAGACTGGACCGATGCCTTGGTGATACCAAGAAGCAAAGGTGAAAGGTCGGCTGGAATCGGGCGCTCCCAAGTTGCGGGAGTTCCACCTTCCTCTTCGATCCGCATTTTCTCCTCTTCGTATTGGGCCTTGGTGATCACCTTGGCCTTTTCGAAGCGGGAGTCATTTTGGTTCTTGATCTTCACACAATCACGCAGGCGCTCATTCACCGCGCGGAAGGCAAACTTGTCAATAACCGAACCCGACATAAGGCCGGTGTCACCAGTGTTTTCCACCTTAACCTTACGAAGCATTTGGGCCACGATGACCTCGATGTGCTTGTCGTCAATATCCACACGCTGGGCGCGGTAGACATTTTGCACTTCGCGGACCAAGTAGGCGCGCACAGCCTCCTCACCATTAATGGCGAGAATGTCGTGAGGAATCAAAGGGCCATATACCAACGCGTCGCCTGCCTTGACAAAGTCACCATCATGAACCTTCAAGTGCTTGCCCGCAGGAATGAGATGCTGGGCAACCTTGCCAGTGCGGTCGCCCTTCTCGTCGGTTTCTTCCACATTGACAACGCGCTTGTTGCGCTTTTTGCCTTTTTCATCGAACTTTACATACCCGGTCACTTGGGACATGACAGCGGGATCCCGCGGCCGACGAGCCTCGAAGATTTCAGTCACTCTGGGCAAACCACCGGTGATATCCTGCGAGGCGGCAACTTCGCGGGTAATCTTGGCAAGAATTGTTCCAGCCTGAACGATATCGCCTTCGGAAACCTCAATGAAGCATTTTTCAGGCAGATAAGCGACTGCCCGTTCACCCTTGTCTCCCTTGGGCTTGACGATGATTTGGGGGTGCAGGTCGCCACGGTGCTCCATGATCACCATGCGCTCGGTGCCTGAAGTGTCGTCACGCTCACGACGAAGGGTCACACCTTCTTCCATATCTTCAAAATACACAGCACCCGAAATTTCGGCGATAATCGGAATGATGTGCGGATCCCATCGGCAAACCACATCGTCCTTCACAACATCATGGCCATCTTTCACCATCACTACCGCACCGTAGGGGATGGAATAGGTCTCAAGGGCGATGCCTTTGGGTCCAATCACCGAAACTTCACCGTTACGGGAAAGGACGATGACTTCCTCGGTGTCGGCCCCGACATCCTTCTTCACAACCGAACGGATGTTGCGGAAGGCAACCTTGCCGGGCTTGCGAATCTTGATGTCACTATCGCCTACTTCGCGCTTCACCACACCACCGATGTGGAAGGTGCGCATGGTAAGCTGGGTTCCAGGTTCACCAATCGACTGGGCGGCAATGATTCCAACCGCCATGCCTTCCTCAACCAAAGAGCCAGTGGCAAGATCATGGCCGTAGCACATGCGGCAAATGCCAAGGGGAGCGGTGCAAGTTGTGGGGCTGCGCACCATCACCTTGTCCAAGCCGATCTCACCCAGCTTGTCGATTTCCTTGCCCTTTTCAGGGGTGAAGATCTCATTCTCCTCCACCAAAACCTCCTCGGTTTTGGGGTGAACAATTGTAGTACGGCTAACACGACCGCGAAGAATTTCCGATAGTGGACGCTCTACCTCGTCTCCCTTCATCAAGGCCTGCTTGGTGATGCCCTGCGTGGTACCGCAGTCATACATGGTTACCACTACATTCTGGGCCACATCGGCCAGTTTGCGGGTGAGGTATCCTGAGTCTGCTGTCTTCAACGCGGTATCGGCCAAACCTTTACGAGCACCATGTGTGGAGCTGAAATACTCCAGTACACTCAGGCCTTCTTTGAAGGATGCCTTGATGGGAGTTTCGATGATTGTTCCGTTTGGCTTCGACATCAGACCGCGCATGCCGGCCAACTGGCGAATTTGGTCGATGCTACCGCGGGCACCGGATGTTGCCATCAGGTAAATAGGGTTCAGGTACGGACGAATCTGGCCCGTCTCGTCCTTGCGGCGCTCTTCGCGCAGCTCACTCATCATCTTTTGAGTGATCTGGTCACGGGCCTTGGTCCACAACTCAATGTTGCGGTTGTAGCGCTCGCGGTCAGTGATGTCACCATCCTCGAATTGACGCTGGTACTTCGAGACTTCTTTATCCGTATCAGCCAACACCTTGGCCTTGTTGGCCGGAGTCCGCAGATCATCAGTTGCGAAGCTAAGACCTGAGCGGGTCGACTCGCGGAAACCAATTACCTTCATGCGATCCAGAAGGTCGATCGTCGCCCGGCGTCCCAAAATCTCGTAGCAATCAGCAATGATGCGGGCCAAGTGCTTGCTGGAAAGTGCCAGATCATAAAAAGGCATTCTAGGGTCGAGAATGTCGTTGAACACCACGCGGCCAACAGTGGTCAGCCTGCGATCACGGTCTTTGCAGACATCTTCTTCCATCTTCAGGCGTTCTTGAACCATGTGCTCGGTCACGAACCGGCGGCCAGCTGTCATGCGCACATAAATGCGGGCGTGAACCCCAAGTTTCTTCTGGGCAAAGGCAGCAAACACTTCCGCTGGGCTTGAGAAGGTCATGCCCTCGCCGGCTTCACCTGACTCGCCCAGTTCGCCCCGACCCGCCGTCAGGTAGTAGCAGCCCATGACGATATCTTGGCTAGGCGAGATGATTGGCTGGCCGTTCGCCGGGCTGAAGATGTTGTTGGTGGACATCATCAGAACCGTGGCTTCAACCTGCGCCTCAATCGAGAGGGGCAGATGCACCGCCATTTGGTCGCCGTCAAAGTCAGCATTGAAACCCTTACAAACAAGGGGATGAATGCGGATCGCATTGCCCTCGATGAGTACAGGCTCGAAAGCCTGAATACCCATTCGGTGCAAAGTTGGTGCGCGGTTCAGCAGCACAGGGTGGGATTTGGTCACCTCTTCCAGGATGTCCCAAACCTGATCGTCCTTGCGCTCCAGCATTTTCTTGGCCGATTTGATGGTGTCGGCGTGCTTAAGATCCTTGAGCCGGCGAATGATGAACGGTTGGAAGAGCTCCAGTGCGATCTTTTTGGGAAGGCCGCATTGGTGGAGTTTTAATTCAGGGCCAACCACGATCACCGAGCGGGCAGAATAGTCAACGCGCTTGCCCAACAGATTTTCACGGAAGCGGCCTTGCTTACCCTTGATCATGTCGGTCAGCGACTTCAGGGCCCGATTCGAGGTGCCCATGACCGGACGCTTACACCTACCGTTATCAAACAGTGCATCAACCGACTGTTGCAACATGCGCTTCTCGTTGCGGATGATCACCTCGGGTGCGTTGAGGTCAACCAGCTTCTTGAGGCGGTTGTTGCGATTGATGATACGACGGTACAGGTCGTTCAGGTCGCTGGTTGCGAAGTTGCCGCTATCCAGCAAAACCAACGGACGCAGGTCTGGGGGAATGACCGGAATGCAATCGAGTACCATCCATTCGGGTTTGTTGGCAGGTCCGCCCAAACCCGAATCGCGCAGGCTTTCCACCACGCGCAAACGCTTGACCAAATCCTTCAATTTTTGTTGACTCTTGGCATCGCCGCGATTCATTTCATCGCCCAAGAGCTGGCGCAAATCGGCGGAAATGGCGACCAAGTCCAGTCGTTCGAGCAATCGCTTGACCGCTTCGGCTCCCATACCAGACTCGAATGAGTCGCCGTATTGCGCACGCGCCTTCTTATACTCTTCCTCGTTAAGAACCTGACGCTCTTTCAGCCCAGAATCCTTGGGGTCAACTACCACATAATCCTGGAAGTAGATCACCTTTTCCAGTTGGTTGGTTTTCATGTCCAAAAGGGTGCCCAAGCGACTGGGCATAGCCTTGAAAAACCAAATGTGCACAACCGGAGCAGCAAGGTTGATGTGGCCCATGCGCTTGCGACGCACGCGGCTGTGAGTAACCTTCACACCGCACTTGTCGCAAACCATGCCTTTGTACTTCATGCCGCGGTACTTGCCGCAAGAACATTCCCAGTCCTTTTCAGGACCAAAAATCCGCTCGCAGAACAAACCGTCTCGCTCGGGACGGTAGGTACGGTAATTGATGGTCTCCGGCTTTTTCACCTCGCCGTGCGACCAGGAGCCCCGGATATCGTTGGGGTTGGCAAGGCTGATGCGCACCGAGGAGTAATCGTTGATGCGGTCGTAGTTGGTCTCAGCTCCGCTGTTGGCGTTCGCTGCTGTAGTGGCGTTATTCATTGTTGCTCTCCTGATCGACGTCGAAGGTCGGGCGGTGGTTCAGTTTCGGGGGTTGTTTCGGGGTCAGGGCGGCCCGGAGAGCCGCAGCCTGACCGAATCTAAAGGCGCTCTCCGGTCAGGAGTTTGCGCCCAACAGATCCTCCTCTTGGTTCTGCTTTTCAAGCTGCAGGTTCAGTGCGAGGCCCTTGATCTCGTTAGTGAGCACATCGAAGCTGGCGGGAAGGCCGGCTTCCAAGGTGTTCTCCCCCTTGACCATGGATTCGTAAATCTTGGTGCGACCGTCCACATCGTCGGACTTCACCGTTAGCAATTCTTGGAGAATGTAGGCAGCACCGTATGCCTCGAGGGCCCACACTTCCATTTCGCCGAAACGCTGGCCACCAAATCGGGCCTTACCACCAAGCGGTTGCTGGGTGATGAGGCTGTATGGTCCGGTTGCACGGGCATGAACCTTGTCGTCAACAAGGTGATGCAGCTTCAGCATGTAAATAAAACCTACCGTGACAGGCTGCTCGAAGCGTTCACCGGTGCGGCCATCAAACAGATAGCTCTTGCCCGATTCGGGAAGACCTGCCTGCTTCAGCACACCACGAATGTCTTCCTCGCTTGCGCCGTCGAACACTGGGGTGATTGCCTTGAAGCCCAAGCGGGCCGCCGCGGCCCCGAGATGGGTTTCAAGAATCTGACCCACATTCATGCGGCTAGGCACGCCCAGTGGGTTGAGAAGGATGTCAACAGGAGTTCCATCGGCCAAAAACGGCATGTCCTCAACGGGGAGGATCTTGGAGATCACACCCTTGTTGCCATGGCGGCCGGCCATTTTGTCACCCACCGAGATCACTCGCTTGGTGGCAACATAGACCTTCACCATTTGTTGGACGCCGTTGGGCAGCTCGTCGCCCCGCTTCAGGTTGTTGATGAGCCGATCGCGCTCTTCAATGAAGTGCTCTATCTGCTCGCGATGACGTAGATAAATCACCTCAGCAGTCTGACGTTCGGCAGGCGAACGCAAGTCGAGGTGGTCAAGCCTAAACTCGGCGGCTTGCTCGGCAAGTGATTTATCATCCTTGTCAGCGCCCAAAACCTTGTTGTTGCGCGAATCCTTGAGGCCCTTGACCTTCAAGTGGTCGCTAAGGGCCTCCAGCATTTCACGATAAAGCTCGGCGATCTTCTTATTGGAGGTCTCACGGTACTCCTTATCAAGACGATCGACCTCCTTCTTCTCAACATCGGACATATGAGCCCGACGGCTGAAACGCTCGGTGGCGGTAACAACACCCTCAACACCAGGAGGAACCTCAAGGCTTTCGTTCTTAACATCCTCGCCAGCCCGGCCGAAAATGGCGTGCAGGAGTTTTTCTTCCGGAGTGAGCTCGCTCTTCGATTTAGGAACAACCTTGCCGACAAGAATGTCACCATGATTGACATGTGTGCCCACGCGCACGATGCCAGAATCGTCGAGGTTATTCAGGGCCTTGGGCGAAACATTGGGAATGTCGCGCGTGAATTCTTCCTTGCCCAGCTTGCTCTCGCGGATCTCAATCTCGAATTCTTCGATGTGAACCGAGGTGTAAGTGTCCTTCTCGACAAGGCGTTCCGAGATGATGATCGCGTCTTCGAAGTTGTAGCCTTCCCATGACATGAATGCGACCAGCACATTGCGGCCCAAGGCCAATTCAGCCTGGTGGGTTGCGGCACCGTCGGCGATAACCTCGCCCTTTTTAACCTTCTGACCAACCTTGACCAAAGGTTTTTGGTTTTGGCAGGTGTGTTCGTTGAGACCGATAAACTTCTCGAGAACGAACTCTTTTTCTTCCACACGGATGCGGTTGCTGTCCACATAGCGGACAACCCCTTCCCGGTCGGATCGCACAACCAAGCCGCTGTTCTGTGCAACATCCCGCTCCAGACCAGTGGAGACAATTGGCGGTTCTGTGACAAGGAGCGGAACGGCTTGCCGCTGCATGTTCGATCCCATCAGGGCACGGTTGGCATCATCATGCTCGAGGAACGGAATCAAACCGGCCGATACCCCTACCATTTGGCGAGGGCTCACATCGATGTACTGGATCATGTCGGCCGTGGCCGTCACAAACTCACCCTGATGGCGGGCGGTAAGTCGGCTGTCCTGCCCGACAATCTTGCCACCTTCAACATCAACGTCAGCGGGAGCAATGTAAGCTTGGCTTTCCTCGTCGGCACGCAACCAACGAACCTCGTTGGTAAGCTTGCGATCCTTGACAACCCGGTAAGGGGTGATCAAGAACCCGTAATCATCCACACCTGCGTAAATCGAAAGGTGGGAGATCAGGCCGATGTTGGTGCCTTCAGGCGTCTCAATCGGACAAATACGACCATAGTGAGAGATGTGAACATCCCGCACATCGAAACCAGCACGCTTTCGGTTCAAACCGCCTGGCCCGAGGGCTGAAAGGCGACGCTCGTGAGTGAGCTGGGAAAGCGGGTTGGTTTGGTCAACCACTTGGCTCAACTCGCCGCGGCCGAAGAAATATTCGATTGCAGCTGAAACGCTCTTGGGGTTGATCAACGAGCGAGGAGTCAGGTCCTGTTTCTCGCGATTTTGCATGCGTTCCTGAACTGTGCGACGCAATTTCAGGAAGCCCTTGCGGAGCTCTTCCGCCGCAAGTTCGTCAATTGTGCGAACACGACGGTTTCCAAGGTGGTCAATATCGTCGATGATCCCAGAGCCGGCGCGAAGCTTGAGCAGGTAACGAATCGAATTGACAAAGTCGAGAGGCTCAAGGGTCATCCGATCATCGGGAACCTGATTTTCCTGCTCGAATTTACGGTTGATCCGGAACCGGCCAACCTTGCCCAAACGATAACGGTTCGCATCCAAGAACTTTTCCTTGAAAAGGTCACGGGCCTTTTCGAGGGAAGCCGGATTTCCCGGACGCATGCGCTGATAAATTTTGAGAAGGGCTTCCTCATGGGAGCTGGTCGCATCCTCACCCAATGCCGCAAGGATTAGCGGATCCTCTTTAGAGGAGGTGATGACGCTCACTTTTTTGATGTTCGTGGCCTGCAACATGTCCAAACGAGCTTGGTCGAGGACCTGACCGCTCTCGAGGTAAATCTCGCCCGTTTCGGGGTCGATCACATCATCTGCAAGCTGTTTGCCCAAAAGCTCCGCGTGGTTCTTTTTGTCCTTCGACAGCTCAGTGACCGAATGGAAAGCTGCCAAGATGTCCGAATTTCGGGAATATTTCGGGTCCATCGCTCGCAATAGAGTCATGGCCGAAAATTTGCCCGACTGGTCGATTCGAACGCTCAGTGAGTCTTTTTTGGTGACATTCAATTCAATCCAGGAACCACGCTCAGGGATGATTCGGCAGGAATGAAGTTTCTTGTCGCCTTCGGTGGTGACAACAAAGTCAACACCGGGTGAACGGTGCAGCTGGCTGACAACAACACGCTCTGCGCCGTTGATGATGAACTCACCACCGCCAAGCATGATAGGCATGTCACCCAAATACACTTCTTCCTCAACGGTCTGCTCCCCAGCAAGGCGTAAATACACCTTGAAGGGTCGGCCGTAGGTAAGCCGAAGCTGGCGGCATTCGTCAGGACCAAACCGAGGCTTGCCCAATTCGTAGCGAAGGAATTGCAGAACAGTGGTTTTGTCGTAGCTCTCGATGGGGAACATTTCGCGCAAAACGCCTTCCAGACCAACAAGCTCACGCTTCTCGACTGGGATTCCGAATTGCAGAAAACGCTCATAGCTTCGAAGTTGGATGTCGGTGAGAGGAGGAACCTTGTCCACACTGTTCACACGATCTGCACCCTTGTGGTAGGCCTCGATGGGCATCGGCTTGCCGGGCGTGTCGCTGTAGCGGCTGAAGTTGAGGACTTCTTTTGGATTCAGAATACGGTCGGCCGAGACAGGCATGTTGTCGAGTCCTCTTCTCAGGTGTCAGGGGCCCCATTGGGGGACCCAGTCTGGGTGCATTACAGGCTTTGGGAAAAGTGGGCAGGCTTTAGTTGCGCCAGGCTACTTCTCTTTTGGGTGTTTCCTGGGCATCTTTCCTTAAGTGATCAAAAAAGATTGCTCTTTTCTTCACCAAAGCCCCAGGTTTATGAGCGTCTTCCATGACAGTTTTGAATCCGTGGCTTGCTGCAACGGAATGGACAGATGAATCCGAGTACCGGGAAACAGTTCTCGGGAATGAAAACTGGACTTGCACAAGATTGCCCAAAAGCGGATGGTTCAGACTTGAAGGCGCTCTTGACGAACAAATAGAGAAACCTCCGGCACACACACCGTTATTAACGGAGCGTCCGCAAGGAGGCAAATCGGCGATTCGTCGCATGCCCACAGGCTAAACACAGCCCCCGGACTTGTCAAGCTAGAAGTAAACCGGGATCCCCAGTTGAAGGGATCCCGGAACAGATATTAGCGTGCCAGAGGGGCGTCTTACTTGACGGAAACCTTGGCGCCAGCTTCTTCCAACTTCTTCTTGATGGCTTCGGCGTCGTCCTTCGAGGTGTTTTCCTTGACAGGCTTCGGCGCGCCTTCGACCAGGTCCTTGGCTTCTTTCAGGCCAAGTTGGGTGATTTCGCGAACAACCTTGATCACGCCAATCTTCTTGGCGGCTTCGGGTACGCCGTCGAGAACAACAGTGAACTCAGTCTTGACTGCAGGAGCTTCTGCACCCGCGCCTGCACCACCTGCGGCGGGAGCAGCCATCATGACGGCGCCACCGCTGGCTGGCTTGATGCCATGCACATTCTCAAGGTAGTCACCAAGCTCTACCGCTTTGCCAACGGTGAGGGCAACAATCTTGTCGCCAAGTTCCTTGATGTCTGCTGAATAAGTCTGTTCGCTCATGATACTATTCCTTCACAAAATGGAAATTACTATTGAAGCTTAAGTAATATCCGAACCCAGAAACCGTGCGTAATAGACAATTGTTGCAATTGGGGGCCGATCCCCGGATCAGGCGGCCGGCGCCTCCGCCTTTTCACCAACTTGCTTGATTTGTCCGGCAACCGTCGAGCCGGGTGATGTGATCAGTTGAGCCAGACGAGCTGCAGGGGCCAAAACCATGCCGGCGACATTGGCAATGGCTTCTTCACGGCTTGGCATCTTCAGGGCAATATCGAAAGCCATAGACTGGCCGTCGACGATAGCACCCTTAACCTGAACCTTGTCTTTGTACAGAGCTTTGTTCTTGGAAGTTAATAGCTCGCCATTCAATTCGCGGCACAACTCCGAAACGCTTGAGGCCCCGTAGGCCACCATCGTCATACCAGTAAAATACTTGGAATCTTGACCGGCTTTGTAACCAAGCTCGGTGAAAACCTTGCGAGCAAATGTATTCTTCAACATTCGCAAGCTAATTTTCTTCTTCCGAAGGCTGGAACGAAGAGAATGGTTGCCTTCGCAGGTCAACTTGCTCACTCCAAGTACAACCAAATCCCGGACGCTCGAAAATTCCTTGCGAAGCGTCTCGATCTCCATACCTTTGACATACTTGCTCATCGTCATTCCCCTCAAACGGCCAAATTGCGCCGCGTATGCGTCAGATGCTAACAGCGATTCCAGGTGTCATCGTTCCCGCGAGGGTGACGGACAGCACATAGTTTCCTTTGACCCCAGTTGGCTTGGCATTACGAATTTGATTCACGAACACCGTGATGTTCTCTGCCAGCTTGTCATCTTCGAAATCCATCTTGCCAACACCAGCATGGATGTTTCCACCCTTGTCGGTGCGGTATTCGACTTTGCCAGCTTTGAAATCCTTGACAACTGCGGTGACATCACCACCGTTAGGAATGACAGTGCCAGCCTTGGGCGTTGGCATCAGACCACGCGGCCCAAGCACTTTACCCAAACGAATCACTTTCGCCATCATGTCTTGAGTGGCAAGAGCCACATCGAAATCCATCCAGTTTTCATCCTGGACCCGCTTAATCAGTTCGTCGCCACCAACAACATCTGCCCCAGCCTTTTTGGCGACATTCTGAACTTCACCCTGGCAGAAAATGGCAACACGAACCGACTTGCCAATGCCATGAGGAAGGGCTACAGATCCACGAATCAACTGGTCAGCTTGGGTGGTATCCACTCCCAATGACATATGCACTTCAACGGTCTCGTTGAACTTGGCACGCTTCACCTGCTTGAGCAAAGTGATTGCCTTCTTTAAAGTCTGAGTCCCCTCTTTGGCCATGCGGGTTTTTTGCGCAGCCAAAATGGAACGAAGCTTTTTGCCACGACGGGGAGGATGCCCAGGCTGACGGCCCCGCTTATTGCTGGATGGCAACTCAGCTTGAGCGGCCGCTGCTGCATTGGGAAGTGCTACGGCTTGCTCAGGCGCAGCACCGGGTTTTTGAGAAACCGCCTCTTGCGGTTTTCCCTCAGTTGACTTGCTCTTCGCCATGATTGAGTCTCGCTAAAATTCAAATGCCTTGATTTTTCATTCGCCAAAACGGCAACCAAGTCGAAATACTTCGACAGAGGTACAAAACCGCATTAGCCTTCAACTTGAAGGCCCATGCTGCGGGCAGTGCCTTCAATGATTCGCATTGCGTGATCCACATCACGGGCATTCAGGTCGACCAACTTGTCTTGGGCGATCTTGCGCACCTGATCTTTGGTCACTTTGTGATTCTTATACTTGCCAGCCTTCTTGGCCTCGGAAGGAATTACTTCCTTCCCTTTTTTCTTTTCGTGCGGGATCTTGGCCGCAATCTTCAGAAGAACTGAAGCAGGAGGGCTCTTCACCACAAATTCAAAGGTTCGGTCAGAATAGACCGTGATAACGACAGGCAGGGTTAGACCCTTGCGGTCTGCCGTTTTGTCATTGAAGTCCTTAACGAACTTACCAATGTTAACACCGTGCTGGCCAAGGGCTGGGCCCACGGGCGGTGCCGGGGTAGCCGCACCACCAGGGCACTGCAGTTTGATCATTCCCGTTACTTGCTTAGCCATGGCTCTCATCCATCCCAATTTTGCAATTAAACCAGCAAAACAAATTTCCAATACCCCATTGAACAGCTTGAACCCAAGTCAAGCAATCCAAAGGGCGTTAAATCCGTCAGATCATCTCGACCTGCCAGTATTCAAGTTCAACGGGTAGCGACCGGCCAATGATGGTGACTTCCACACGGACGCGGCCAACCTGTTCAAGAATTTCCTTCACCTCGCCATCCATTCCCGTGAATGGACCGTCTTTGACTTTGACTCGGTCGCCAATATCAAACTTTGGCCGGACTGTAACCGTGGTGACAACAGTTTCACCCTTCGCACGAAGCATACGACGAACTTCTTCGTCTTCCATTGGCTGCGGAGCTCTGTTGGCACCACCGCCAACAAAATCACCTACTCCGCTAGTTTCGCGGAACAGATAAAGCATTTGGTCGTTGAATTCAACTTCAGCCATCACATAGCCCGGATACAGCTTCCGCTTCTTGGTGATGGTTTTGTTGTTGCGACCACGCTCGGAGTAGGTCTCAACTGGAATGTAAATTTGTCCGAAAAAAGGGTCCAAAGCTTCGATACGAACTCGTCGCTCAATCGATTCTTTGATGGTGTCTTCACGGCCCGCTGTGACCTTAACCACATACCACCGAAGGTTTGGCTTCAGTTCGGGATTAGTGGATTGCACTTCTGGACCAATGGAAACAACCGACTCCACCTGTTCGGGGTGGTTGTGATCATCAGGTGACTCATTTTCAGTCATGTTCATTGCTTTTGACCAGCGGTTGCGGCAGCGGCCGTATTGTCAGGAGCGGCAGGCCAAGGTTTTAAATCTTCGCTGCGATTCTTGTCATCCGTGGTAGCCGGAAATTGCAAGACACTGATGGAAGTTAAAACCCCACGCCATACCCAATCCATGGCCATAATCATGCCACCCATCAGAAACATCCCTGTAACCACGACGAGAGTGTCGCGCCACAACTTTTTAAGAGGTGGCCAGCTGACCTTACTCATTTCAGAGTCGGTAGCAATCAAGAAGTCTGCGAAAGATGGAACATTCACTAGTCGCCAAATCAAGAAAAATCCGATGATTGATAAAGCCACAACTTTGAGCTGCCCTTCAGGCAGAAGCAGCATTCCCAATTGATCGATTTTTCGAGTTTCCGGCAAAACTGCTTCCGAGGTTTTTAACTCCTGACTGTCACCCTCACGACGGCCATCCCGCAATATATTTTGAATTTTTTTGGCCAAATCCCGAGGAATCAAATCACCAGGCTTGAAGCTCGATTCAGCACCATCGATTGTGACTGTTACTGCCTCACCACCGACAAGAACCAAATCTTTCAGATCGTTTTGAAGGGTTTGGTACTGCTCACGACTGAATGAATCACCAGCTTTAAGCGGGATTTTGTTGTATTTCGCATCATGCGGATCAACAATTTCAAATTTCCCAGAAAGAGGCAATTCTGCAAACCAACGGGCCCCGTATCCAGCATTCATTAGTGACATAGAACCGGTTACAACCGCGATCAGCAAAGTGATCATTGTCAATCGTCGCACGCGCTGACCTTGCACACGCTTGAACGAGCCAAGAGAAGTCCAACCCTGATCATCCATAGCCGCTACGGCTGAGCGAGTCAGAAATCGTGAAATAAACAATCGAACACCGATAGTTAAAAAAACCACCAGTACAGCACTAATCAGGAAGGCCTGCTGGCCACCTGACCTTTCCATCCAATTTAAGAGAGTAAGGGCTAGGCAAAATAAAGCCAAAAAGAAAATCCCACCGATAACAAATGCCGATCGGGATCCCTTGGCGGGAAAAATTCTGGGCACAAATGCAGCCAGGACAGCCCAAGCGCCGACAAAGACAAACCAGGCAAGATCCCTGCCAAGTCCATCTGGGCACCAAGTGGCCGCAAAGCAGGCAAGTGCAAGCATGACAAAACCCATCAGGGCTTCAAGGACGGGGAACCCGCCTTTGCCTTCTGGTTTGCCTGCTTGCGCTATTGCCGACTCAGACATGAAACCCCCAGATACTTCGCAAGGTCAAAACTATTATCCCAGAAACAGATCTAACTGCTTCTGAAATGGGTGACCTGCCGCATCACCACACCAATCAAACACGGGCGGAAGGAATCGAACCTTCAACCCCCGGTTTTGGAGACCGGTGCTCTGCCAGTTGAGCTACGCCCGTAACTATCAGGTTGCGCTGACACGCCCGACCACCAATTTATTTAACAAGAATAAAATTCCTGATAATTGTCATGGTGTTTAAAAAACTCACGGGCGCAGCCTATCGGCAGCCGCGCCCGCTTTTTCTACCTGAAATCAAGCGAGAATCTTGGTAACCAGACCTGAACCAACGGTACGACCACCTTCGCGGATAGCGAAGCGAAGACCTTCGTCCATAGCTACTGGTGATTCTGGCAGCAGTTCCACAGTGAACTTCACGTTGTCACCAGGCATACACATTTCAACGCCATCTGGCAGTTTGATATTTCCGGTCACATCTGTGGTACGGAAGAAAAACTGCGGGCGATAACCACTGAAGAACGAAGTCTTACGACCACCTTCGTCGGCTGTCAGGATGTAAACCTGAGCCTCGAACTTGGTATGAGGCTTCATCGAGCCTGGTTTGGCCAAAACCTGGCCACGCTCCAAGTCGGTACGCTCAATACCACGCAGCAGGATGCCAACGTTGTCACCAGCAATACCCTTGTCGAGCGTCTTTTGGAACATCTCAACGCCGGTCACAGTAACCTTTTTGGGATCCTTGCGAAGTCCGACGATCTCGACTTCATCACCAACTTTTACAATGCCGCGGTCAATACGACCGGTGCCTACAGTACCACGACCCTTGATAGAGAACACATCTTCAATGCTCATCAAGAAATCGAGTTCTTCCTGGCGAAGAGGCAGTGGTATGTAGCTGTCCAGTGCTTCCATCAATTCGTCGATGCACTTGCCAGCCGCATCGTCTTTTCCTTCAGACTGCATGACGGCCAATGAATTGCCACGGATAATAGGTATTTCGTCGCCGGGGAAACCGTATTTGCTCAAGAGTTCCCGAATTTCCATTTCGACCAGCTCAAGGAGCTCGCCGCTAGGATCGTCAGCCAAGGCAACATCAATTTTGTTCAGGTAAACAACTACCTTAGGCACACCCACCTGACGGGCGAGAAGGATGTGCTCGCGGGTTTGAGGCATGACGCCCGAATCCGCTGCTACCACCAAAATGGCTCCATCCATTTGGGCGGCACCGGTGATCATATTTTTGATATAGTCGGCGTGGCCCGGGCAATCCACGTGAGCGTAGTGACGATTGGCCGTCTCATATTCGACGTGCGCTGCGGCAATTGTGACGGTCTTTAGATCGTCACGCTCCGTACCACCCTTCGCAATTTCCTTGTAGGATTTCACATTGGCGATCTTATTTTTGTAACCTTGGCGAGCAACAATGGCAGCCGTGGTTGTGGTCTTGCCGTGATCGATGTGTCCAATTGTGCCCACGTTCACGTGCGGCTTGGTCCGGTTGAATAATTCCTTAGCCATTCTTCCCTCTCGCTCTAGCGCGAACCGGCACTGCACTTAGCATGCAGCGGAACCTGAATATTCTGCCACTCGCCAGCCAGACGTAACGCACGCCGACCGCTTTCCAGCCACCGCGAATATCGGGGAACTATATTTCCCCTTCCCCGCGGCGATAGCTGCTAGTGGGGGTTGAACCCACGACCTCCGCCTTACCAAGGCGGCGCTCTACCACTGAGCTACAGCAGCAAGTACCAAAACTAGGATAAATGATCACTAGGAAAAAAAAAGCGGGTGATGGGACTCGAACCCACAACATCCTGCGTGGAAGGCAGGTGCTCTAGCCATTGAGCTACACCCGCAATTCTGTGCTTTTTCCTAGAACCATTTCACCCCGTCTTTCCAATTCAATTTACCTTCTTCTCATTCACTGTAACACAAATCCCAATTGGGCAGGGAGGGATTCGAACCCCCGAAGGCGTAAGCCGGCAGATTTACAGTCTGCTCCATTTGGCCACTCTGGCACCTACCCGTATCCGCCTCCCAGCCCATATGAATGAGCTAGCGGTGGGAATCGAACCCACAACCCCTGGTTTACAAAACCAGAGCTCTACCGTTGAGCTACGCTAGCAGCACACGGTCTACGAAAACTCTAGGTTAATTAGCTGTGTGTTGGCAGACAAGACCGGTTTATGATCCAACCCTAGGCTATTTTAGCAAAACCCCATTTCTTTTGCCGGTAACAAGATATGGCTATTTATCAAATTTGCGATTCTTGCTTCTTCTGCCATATCGGTTTTTGTCCGTATTGCTGTTTCTAAGGTGCTTGAATTGGCCGATCTTCAACATTTACCCCTGATTGCCCCGTCAACAAATTAAAAACTGGTCTTAGGCCAGGAAAATAGGCCGTTTGTAAAAGCCAGACCGGTTCTTTGCAGCTTGACGGTTATGGACTTTGAAAAAATTCTTTAGTTTGTTTTTTTCCACCAACTTTTAACAAGGTTCACATTGAAAGGAGTTGCCGGGAAAATACGGCCATCTTCTCCGTTCGGATTAGATGGGTCGGCCGGAATTGGAGCTACCCGCCAAAGCGATCCAGTTTTGGCGGCTTCATTAACAAACCCGTTGGGCTGGGAAGGGAAGCTAACTACCGGAACAATCCATTGCCCTGTGTTGTTCGCATCATGAATTTCTAAATTGGCTTTTTTTAAGGCGGTTGATAACTGATCAATCTCCAGCTGTTCAATTGGAAGGGGTGGAGGAAAGCCAGCCAGACTTTCTATCTTTGTGGGTGCATGGTTCTCTTGAATAGAAATCAACCAAACCCCGGTTGCAAAATTCAGCTGGGCTCTCCTAGGGAGCGAGGCTGGGCCATCCTGGATCTGTTTTGAATCTGGCCTGTTGGTGGCCACTTGGAAGGCAAGAAAAGCTACCCAGCCAAGATAAAGACAAAGCCAAATAAAAAAGCCGGCTCGACCACTCAAAAGGTAAGAAGAAAAAAAACTTTTTGTGGATTGGAGGGCGCGAGCCTCGCCAGATTGGCCTAAGCCTGTGGAGGCGTTTGGGTCCATAGTCATGGCTTGTATGGCCCCTTTAAGGTCGGGAAAAACGTTCGCCTGAATATGCTCTTGCAGTTTGCCAGTAGAAGGTGACTTTGGGCAAGGCCGGCAGGCGGCCATTGTTTTAGACGTATTAGTAAATCTTTAGCTATTTTGGTCAGATGTCGTGGATCTGAATTTCAAAGCCGTCCAAGAGTTCACCTGGGATGGAATAAACCCCTTCGAAATCGGCGACCGAATCATTTTCGTTTTTATTTAAAAGTCCGATTTCAATAAGCTTAAAAATGATTAAGCCCAAATCCATGGTCGAGCGAATGCGCCATTGGCTAAATACCACCGTGGCCATCTGGCCAAACTCGTCTTGGGCCAATTTTCTGGCAGCCAGGGCTATTTGTCTGCCATCCACATGGCTTGATCCTGAATGATTGCCCGATCCTGCAGAAGCAGTCCTTTCGTCTGAATCCTCTTCCAGTCCAAAGGTGTGCTTTTCTTGGAAAGCTTGAGACGCAAGGTCGAGAGAGCTTAAAACAAATTCGTAAGCCTCGTAGGGCCAGGTTGGGTCGGACTCGACCAGTCGCTCCAAATCCGGGTGGCGCATGGTGCATCCTGCAAGTAAACGAACCTAAGGTTTGCCATAGGCTTTATCGGGTAATGTCGCTCAATGCGAAGCCTAATTATGATTATATGTGCCAGTGACTTGATTCAGTCTGCCAAGGGCAATTTTTGCTGAACACTCCTAAGGAAAAGGTAGGCTCAATTCGGCAACTTTGGGGACAGCCACCATTGAGCCCAGCTGCGTTTAGTTTCGATTATTTCATGTTCCAAAAGCGTTGTTTTTCCCATGGATTTCAGCAATTCCTTGGCTG
>CAIWHS010000278.1 GCA_903912515.1 uncultured Planctomycetaceae bacterium | reverse complement strand
CGCAATCGATTGGCCATACCCCGCAAGGCTGCATGCACCTGCCCTTCCAGCAGAGCCAGATTCAGCTCGCTCACACCGCCTTCAGTCCAGAGATCAGTTCCCAGTCGGATTTCAGCCAACTGGTTGCCGTCCATGTCAAAAGCGATGCCTTTGACCGACCCGGTGCTGAAGTCAAACCCTGTCACCACAGAGGTTTGTGGTAATTTTGAGTTGGCGAAAAGTTGCTTAATCGTATTCAATGCACAGCCCCGTCGGTTGTAGACCGACGACTTTAAAAAATAGAACTTGGCGAATCTTTCACCAAGTCACGACTTAACTTACTAAACGATCCAAGCCTCACAATTGGGACAGAGAAATTATTCTCATAGTTCCAACTTGTAAACCCTGAACCACCAGTAACTTTGGGACCATTCAAACCGGCCGAATGAGCACGGCATCGCCATAACTTAGGAAGCGGTAACTGCCAGCCAGCGCATGCTGGTAGGCATCTCGAATCCGCTCCGCCGGTAAAAGCGCATGAAGCAGCATCAGCAAGCTGGTGCCCGGCTGGTGAAAGTTCGTCACCATGCCGTCGACGCAACTCAATCGGTGATTTGGCCCTAAGGTGACTGTAGCCCAGCCTTCCCAGCCTGACAAATCACCTCTAGAAGCAGCAGACTCCAAAACCCTCACGCTGGTCGTCCCCACCGCCACAATCCTTCCATGCCGTTGTTTGCATGCGGCAATCGCCTGACAAGTGCTGGCAGGCACCTCACCCCATTCCGCTTCTACCTTATGGGTCAATGGGCTTTCTTTAGAAAGTGGTTGAAAAGTTCCCGGCCCCACATGGAGTGTGACCGTAGCCAACTCAACCCCTTTTTGGGCAAGGCTTTGCAGCACTTGATCGGTGAAATGCAGCCCCGCTGTTGGCGCCGCTATCGACCCAGGAGATTTTGCCAATAGCGTTTGATAGCGCAATTCATCTTCAGGTTTGGCCACACCTTTGCCAATGTATGGCGGAAGTGGCATGGAGCCGACCCGTTTCAGCCACAAGGGGGCGGGTTCTGGCTGGTGCGGGGTGACCAGCCACCTGCCCTGTGGATTGATCCCGGCCAGTTGCAAACGCAATTGCCCGCAATCGGTCACCATCCACTCGCCCAAAGCCGGCTTACCCTTGGTTTTGGCCAGACACTCCCAAACATTCCCCGAGTGTTCACGAACGAACAGCGCTTCCCATTTGCCGCCGGTGGCTTCGCGAGTTCCCCGTATGCGGGCTGGCAGTACCTGACTGGTGTTCATCACCACTAGGTCGCCTTTTTTTAATTGGTTTGGAAGGTCTGTAAAAACCCGGTCCTCAAGTGGTGCGCCGTTTCGTGGAACCACCAACAATTTCGAGGCATCACGCGGTTCGATAGGCTCTTGGGCGATTCGTTCGGTGGGTAGCTCGTAGTCCAAAAACAGCGAACCCGCCGCACTGGAAGAGTGGGCGGGCTCGTTGAAATGCAGGTGCTTTGATTCCGGGGTCACTTGAAACTCTTCAACCAATCCATGAATGCCTGTCGATTCTTTTCAACGGTCTTGGCGGGGCCCGTCAAGCGGAAATGGTAGACATTTTGCGGCCCTTCCCAGTGCAGGGCTACCATAGCATAATCCTTCTTTTCCTGGGTTTTCGCATTCGGATCAAAGGGGCGGGCTTTGAATTGATAACTTCCCGCAATATCTAGCAGTTGGCCCTTGCCACCTGCGATTTCCAAATCTGTCACCTTGGCTTTGGCCTGATCATCTGCGCCAAAGGTTTTCTTCCAGCGATCGATATTGGCTGTGGCCGAGCCGCCCAGCCCTTTGAAGATGATCAATTCGGCATCTTCCGCATCGTCCCCCACCTTGGGGATTTTAAACTGTGCCAGACGCATCTGGTTGGTGGGAGTTTCCTCTTTCCAACCAGCAGGCAGCTTGCCCTTTTTGCCATCAATTTCAAGGTCTGCGGCAATGCCAAAACCCACCAAGCCAGCGGCCATCAACACCGCCACCATGCGTTTCGTCCAATGAAACATTCTAAGCCCCCCTAAAACCCTGCGATTGGAACTAAATACTTTTCCATATTACCGAGCTTTTGACCAAGCGTCATACTGCTCGGCGATGGTTTTGGACGCACTTGCCCAGTCGCCGTCCAGTACCAATAACCCATACCGCAAGGTTAGCTTTTCACCTTTGGCAATTTTCACCAGTTCGGCGGTGTCTTTGCGATCGGGAAACCCTGATTTTTT
>CAIWHS010000277.1 GCA_903912515.1 uncultured Planctomycetaceae bacterium | reverse complement strand
GCGGCCCGGCTGGGCGACACGGGCGAAATCTCCCACCTTGCCCACCATGGGCAGGCCCAGCGAGCGGGCAAGGATGGCAGCATGGCTTTGCGGGCCACCATGCTCCACCACCACGCCTGCCAGGTGGGATCGCTCCACCGCAAACAACTCCATCACCGAGGCTTCGCGGGTGACCAAAATCACCGGCAGGTCGGCAGCGGGCTTGCCCGGCCTTCCTCCCACCAGATGCCAAAGAACCCGGTGAAAGACATCTTTGATGTCGTAGACACGCTCTTGCAGCACCGAGGTGGCAACCTTGCCATAGGCGGCGACATAGAAATCGAGGGTGTCGAGGATGGCTGCCTCGGCGCTGGAGCCCTTGTCGAGGCAGGCGAACAGGTCGCGCTCGATGCTTCGGTCTTGCAGGATCATGCGCTGGGCTTGGAGGATGGCGCCGTGGTCCTCACCCACCAAATTGGCGATGTCGATCTCTTGTCGTTTAAGCTCCTCACGGGCTTCAGACATGGCCTTTTGCAGGCGTTCGCGTTCGGCTTGGCCATCTTCGGCCCGTCTGGGGGCCTTTTGGCGGTAGCTGTCCCAACTGTCTAGCACATAGGCCAAACCGGCACCGATGCCCGGGCTGAGACCCACACCCTGGATGGGCCCTGTGGCCAGCTCTTCGGTCATTTCGCCATGGGCGAAGGCGCCCAGTTGCTCCAGCCACCAGGCATCGGTGACCAGGCTGGAGAGCTGGGCCGCCACCGTCTTGAGCATGCGAATATCGCCGGGTGAAAAATTGCGCGGTTCGATGGCCTGCACCACCAATACACCCTTGACCGCTCCGCCCACCAGAAGAGGCACGCCGAGAAACGATTGAAACGGGTCTTCTCCCGCCTCGGGGAAATATTTGAAGCGCGGGTGTTTGGGGGCATTGGGCTCGTTGACTGGCGCGACCGATTCGGCAACCAGCCCGGTTAGCCCCTCGCCCGAGCGCATGCGCACCCGACCAATACTTTCTGAGCGCAAGCCGACGGAGGCCGCCAAAACCAGATGAATACCCTTGGGGTCGAACAGGTACAGCGAGCAAACCGCCACCCCGAACCGTTTTTGAATGAGCAGGCAGATGTTGTCGAGAGTTTGGCGCAGGTCGTTGGAATGGGATACAACCTGACTGATCTCCTCCAAGGTGAGGAGAAGGTCGTGGTCATTGCCGGCTGGCACTGGGGGCATCGTTACCGGGGCGTTGAATGAGGTGAACACGCCTTCTCCCCGTTTGAAACGACAAACACATGCCAAGGGGGAGAGCCGATGGGGTGCTTGGCATTGAACCTGGGAGAGGCTTTTGCCGAAGTTGAAACCTACGAAAGTTCAAACTTAGAGATCATTATGCTGTCTTAGCCGCCTTGGGGCAAGCGGCAGCAGTGGGGGTTGCAAGGGGGCAGGGAGGTGTCGCAGCCGCCACCCGCGGTAGGGGCCATCACGGGCCTTGCTGGCAGGCTGAAAAGGCGCTCCATTTTGGCGCTGTGGCACGAGGGGCATTCGGGCTTTTCCCGGCCCATGACCAGCAACTCGGATTGGGTATCGCAGTCTGAGCAGACATATTCGTAAAGCGGCATGGAGACTCCCGTTGGCGAGTGATTGCGTTTGTGTTCAGGATTTCTTTTTCAACGATTCGCTGGCCTTGAGCAGGATTTGCCGCTCGGCCTCGGTGAGGCTGGACAGGCCCTGCTGGCTGATTTTCTCAAGGATGCGGTCGACTTCCAGAGTTAGATTGCTGGCGGGGGCAGGTACGCTCGAGGCGGTGCGAGTGGTGCTTTCAGCCTCAAGCCGGGGGTAGGAGCCGCGGCTGGTGGCGGGCTGAGGGGTCTCGTCGAACTGGTCTGAGCGGAAGACTGAAAGCTTGGGGCGCCCGCGCCTGCGGAAGGAGGTGGGGCGATTGGGCCAGCGCCATTGCCACCGCCAGCCCTTGGTCAAAACCTGGAAGCTTGCCCCCCCGGCCAACAGGCCGGCGATGTCGGCTGCGGCCTGGCCATCTCCTTGGGAAAGGCGCATCAGGTCAAAAAGCAGGCTGAGGAGAACCAGCATCCAGCCGGGAATGGCCAGCACAAAAAACAGCAGAATAGAACGCTTAGGATCGAGCAGCACCGCCGCCACTAAAACCGCATTGGCCACCCCCGAAAGCCCCAAAATGGCTTGGCCGGGCCTGAACAGGCCTGCCGCGGTTCCACCCAGAAAAACGGCGGCACCCAGAGCAGCGGCCGAGCCGGTGATCCATGCCATGCCTTGCCAGCCGAGGCGCTCCTCGAGCTCGCGGCCGAAAAAGAAGATGACCAGCAGGTTGAAAACAATGAACAGCGGGCTGGTGGTCAGGTGAAACAGTGGGTGGGTGAACAGGGTCCAAAGCCAACGGTCGGATAACAAATGGTCCCACGAGAGAGCCATGCGTTCGGTAAGATCCCGCTGGAAAAGGCTGAAAACAAAGCAAACCAAAGCCAGTATGCACAGGCCGCGGGTGAATGGGGTGTTGATTCCGGAGAAACGATTTCCCCCGAATGATTCACGGCTGTAATCGCGATCGTAAAGTCCCATGCCGGAAGTTCCATCCATTAGGCAGGGTGTGATGCTCAACCGGGGTGGCGGGAATTGAAAAAGGCTCATTCCGAGTCGACCCATGTCATAATAACACCCGAGCACCCCAAGGTGAGCATAAAAGGTGGTATTTTTGACAGTTCAACCGGCAAATTCTAACGCCAGGGCCGGGAGGGGCGCCATGAGGGGTTGTTCGGCGTGACAAATCGCCCGAAAACCGTTCTGGCGTGGTAAAAAGGTCTTAGGGGGTAAATTCCCGGACCTTGAAGGGTAGATCCCCGAATTTTGGGCAAAATTGGCTTGCTGGGCTTCTTTCCAGGTAGTGGGGGGAGTGCCGGCCGGGAATTGGGACATGGCTGCAGAATCGAACAACCCGCCCCAACCCCCCAGCCAAGCCGGAACGGACACGGCCCCGCGCAAGCCCGACCCGATCTGCGCTGTGATTGCGCGCACCCGGCACGACATGATCCATGCCGAGGTGATGGAGGCAGCGCGGCGCAATGTGATGCTGGCGGAGTTGCGCTTGGATTATCTGGCCAAGGCAGCAGATTTTGGCCGTCTTTTGGCGGACAAGCCGTTGCCGCTATTGGCCACGGTGCGTCGGCGGGAAGATGGAGGCAGGTTCAAGGGGACCGAGCAAGAAAGGCGCATGCTGCTGCGTCAGGCGATTGTGGCCGGATTTGACTGGGTGGATATTGAGGAAGACATCATCCAGTCGGTGCCGCGTTATGGCAAAACCAAACGGATAGTCAGTTACCACAACTTCAAGGAAGTGCCAGACGACCTGCATGGGTTGTTTAGGCGGATGCACGAGGCCGACGCGGACATCATCAAGATCGCCTGCATGCCGCGGGAGATCGAGGATGTGGCGCGGGTGCTGGATTTGCTGCGCTTCACCAAGAAGCCAACTATTGCGCTCTGCATGGGTGATATGGGCTTGCCCAGTCGGGTGATCCAAGGGGCGCTGGGCGCGCCCTTCACTTACGCTGCGATCAACCCAGAGAGACTGCCTGCACCCGGCATGCTCACGGTGGGGCAGTTGCAAAACATTTACGGTGTTCGCAGGCTGAACAAAGAGACCAAGATTTTTGGCGTGGTGGGCGACCCTATCGGCCACAGCCTGAGCCCCATCGTGCATAACATCGGTTTTCGCAAACTGGGGATCAACGCGCTGTATTTGCCCTTCAAGGTTCCCGAGGGGAAGCTGTCGAACTTTCTTGCCAGCCATTCTGCCCTGAAAATACAAGGTCTGAGCGTGACCATCCCGCACAAGGAGTCGGCGGTGCACCAGGCGACGGAGCTGGAGTCTTTGGTGGCGCAGACGCAATCGGCCAACACGCTGGTGCGAACCGCCTCGGGCTTCAAGGCGCTGAATACCGATCGACCAGCGATTCTCGACAGCCTGGTTGCCGGGTTGCCAGCCAACCCCGATGGCACCCCCGGCACGCTGAATCAGAAAATAGCGATGGTTTTGGGCGCAGGCGGAGTGGCGCGCAGTGTTGCCCACGCCTTGATCGGTGCGGGCGCTTTTGTCAGCATCACCAACCGCACCGACGAGAAAGCCCAGAAGCTGGCCGCCGAGATGAATTGTCGCCATGTTGATTGGGGCATGCGCCTGGGCACCCTGTGCGACATTTTGGTCAACTGCACTTCGTGTGGCATGTACCCCGAGGTGGATGAGTCGCCCATGCACAAAAGCTCCTGTCATTCGGGCATGGTGGTGATGGACACCATTTATAACCCTGAAAACACCCTGCTGATCAAGCAAGCTCGCGAGCACGGGGCCACCGTGGTGACTGGCCTGGACATGTTCATTCGACAGGCGGCTGCCCAATTTCGCGAGTTTGTGGGGCAGGAGCCGCCGCTCGATTTGATGCGTCAGGTGGCCAAAAACGCTTTAACACCCATTTCGGTGCGCAAAGATAACCGGCCTGCTGAAGAGAAGGAAGAGGCGAAAGAGAAAGAAGAGCCCAGTGGCGAAGGCCCAGCCGACAAGGCGGGGGGAGCGAGCGCATGACCGCCCCCGAGGCTCTTAAAACCTGCGAAGTCCCTGTGCGGCGGATCTGTCTGGTGGGGCTGCGTGGGTCGGGCAAAAGCTCGGTGGCCCGGGCGGTTTCAGCGCTGTTGGGCTGGCCTCTGGTCGATACCGACGCCGAGTTGACCCGTCTGCACGGGCCCATTGCCGAGCAGTTCGCACGCGATGGCGAGATGGAGTTCAGGCAACGGGAAAGGGCGGTGCTGGCGGGGTGCTTGGCGGCAGCGCCCGTGGTGGTCTCGACAGGGGGCGGGGCGGTGCTGTTGGAGGCGAACCGGTCGCTCTTGCGCGAGGCGCACACCGTGTGGCTGCAGGCTGGGCCTGCTGAATTGGCCAAGCGCATTATCGCCGACCCCGCCACAGCCGACCAACGGCCGGCACTGTTGCCGGGCGCGCCCGACGCCGACCCGCATCAGCGCTGGAGCAACGAGATGGAGAGGCTGCTCGAATTGCGCGCCCCGCTGTATGCCGAGGTGGCGAGGCAGGTCATCGATACCGCCAAGGTTTCACCCCTGGCTGCTGCTGCGGGCATAGTGCGGGCTGTGAACGGGGCCCGCCAGCCAGAAAACGGTGACACGCCATGAACATCGCGATCATTGGCTGGGCCATCTGGTGTGTGGGCGTGTTTGTGCTGGGGCTTTCGGCGGGCAGCTTTTTGCAGGTGGCCGCGGTGCGGCTTCCTTATGAGAAAAGCCTGTTGTGGCCAGGCTCGCACTGCATGTCGTGCCTGAGAGCCATTGCTTGGCATGACAATATTCCCGTTGTGGGATGGTTGTTGTTGCAGGGTAAATGCCGCAACTGCAAGGCGACCTTCTCGGTGCGCTACCTGCTGGTTGAGATTTTCGCCGGGCTGGGTTTTTTAACCCTGTTTGTGCTGGAAGTGGTGCTCGATGTGCGCGGTGTGGGCTGGTGGCGGCAGTACAACTGGACGCTGCAAAGCGGCCTGGTGCCTTGGCAAGCGTGGCTGGTGTGGGCTGGTGAGGCGGTGCTGTTTAGCCTGCTATTGGTGGCGAGCATTTGCGATTTGGAACATCAGGAAATTCCGCTGTCGATCACGCTGTCGGGTTGCCTGATGGGGTTGGTGTTCAGCACGCTGTGCCCGTGGCCGTTCCCCTTGGAGGGGCCCGCAGGGGTGGCGCAGGTGACGGGGCGCATTGCCGAGGAGATGCGTTTTCCGGTCAGCCTGCACCCGTGGCCGGTTTTTTGGCCGTTGCCGGGTTGGCTGCCTGCAGGGGCCTGGTGGACCGGTTTGGCAAGCGGGGTTGCTGGGGCACTGGCCGGCAATCTGGTGTGCCGGGTGATTCGCTTTGTTTATGGATTGGGGCGCGGCCGCGAGAGCCTGGGGTTGGGCGATGGCGATCTGTTACTGATGGCCGGGGCGTTTGTGGGTTGGCAGCCGGCGCTGTGCAGTTTTTTTGTGGCGCTGGCGCCGGGCATTGTGATGGGGCTGGGCTTTTTGCTGCTGCGGGGCAGTCAGGCGCTACCCTTTGGGCCCTCGCTAGGGCTGGGTGTGCTGATTTCCTGGTTTGTTTGGCCGTGGCTTGGGCCCAAGGTGGCCTGGCTGTTTCTCGACCCCATCACGCTGGTGCTGCTGGTTGGCGCCGGGGCGGGTGGGCTGTTGGTGCTGAGCTTTTTGTTACGGCTGATCTCGGGGCCAGACCCTGAGGAGGGCCCGGCGGCTGAGGCCGACCCGGAAACCGCGACCAAGGCCTGAGACAGTAGTTTTGTCACAAGCGGCCCGTTGTGGCCGATTGTTTGGAGGGGGCATGAGCGGTAAGCGTTTGGTGATTGTGGACTACGGCATGGGGAACCTGCGCAGCGTGCAGAAGGCCTTCGAAAGCCAGGGGCATGCCGCCGAAGTGAGCAGCAGCCCGGCCCAGGTTGCATCGGCCAGCCATCTGGTGCTGCCGGGGGTGGGGGCGTTTCAGGATGCGATTGCCAACCTGCGAGCCAGCGGCCTGGCCGAGCCGGTGCTGGAGCACCTGCGGGCCGAACGGCCGTTTTTGGGCATTTGTCTGGGGCTACAACTGCTGTTCGAGCGGGGCCATGAGGATGGCACGCACGAGGGGCTGGGGTTCATCGCCGGCGAGGTGGTGCGCTTTGCCAAGCAGCCCGAATTGATCGTGCCGCACATGGGCTGGAACACCGTGGAGCACGGGCCGGCAGCACAGCAGCCGGGCAGCCTGATGGGCAGTGTGAAGCCGGGCGAGTATTTCTACTTTGTGCACTCGTACCTTGCCAAGCCGACTGATCCCTCGGTGGTGTCGTTGGTGTGCGACTATGGTGGGCCCTTCACAGCGGCGATCAGCCGCGGCAACTGCCACGCGACGCAGTTTCACCCTGAAAAAAGCCAAGGGGCGGGGGCGGCGCTGTTGAACGCCTTTGCCAAACTCGGGTAGGCAATGCCTGCAAGCTAACCGTTGAGAAAACCAGATAATTGAAGGATTATTTCATGCAGCTTTATCCGGCCATTGATTTGCGTGGTGGCAATTGCGTGCGCCTGCACCAGGGCGACTATGCCCAAGAGACCGTCTATGGCTCAGACCCCGCCGCTATGGCCAGGCACTGGATTGACCTGGGTGCCACCTGGCTGCATGTGGTGGATCTGGATGGCGCGCGGGCGGGCAAGCCCGAGCAGCTAGAAACAGTGGCCAAAATTGTCGCTGCGGCGGGGAAGGTGCCGGTGCAGTTGGGTGGTGGCCTGCGCGAAGAGGCCCACCTGAAGCAGGCGCTGGAGGTGGGTGTCAGTCGGGTGATTTTGGGCACCCGGGCGCTGCGCGATGCCGCATGGGCTGGTGAGATCACCCGGAAATACCCAGGCCAGGTGGTGCTGGGGCTCGATGCCCGCGAGGGGAAAGTTGCGGCGCAGGGCTGGCTGGAGACCGACAGCCTCACTGTGGCTGAAGTGCTCGAGCGAGCCCGTGCATGGCCGCTTGCAGCCATTGTCTTCACCGATATTGGGCGTGATGGCACCCTGAAAGGTTGCAATGTGGAGGCCACCGCTGAAGTGGCCCGTTTGGCCCGTGTGGAGGTGATCGCCTCGGGCGGCATTGGCACGCTGGAAGATATTCTGGCGGTGGCCCGCGCCGGCTTGCCCGGGTGCATCGTGGGCCGGGCACTTTATGATGGCCGGGTGCAATTAAAAGAAGCGCTCGAGGCGGTTAGCAGGCTAGGGTAGCGTTTGTAGCC
Source organism: uncultured Planctomycetaceae bacterium (assembly GCA_903912515.1). Taxonomy (GTDB): domain Bacteria; phylum Planctomycetota; class Planctomycetia; order Gemmatales; family Gemmataceae; genus UBA6894. Next base: position 4,979 of record CAIWHS010000277.1, on the reverse strand, counting down.
TTGCTTTTGGGCACTTGCCTATTGCCGTGGGTTGAACTGTGCAACTCTGCAACCGAATACACCCCCCTGTTGGGGAGTGCATGGTTGCAAAGTTGGTCTATTTGAGTGGCTCTTCTTGGGGCTTGCCTTTTTCAATCACTTCCAGCACTAAGGTCACTTTGGTGCCCAGTGGGGGGATGCGGTCGGTCCAGGGGTGGAAGAGCAGTTCGCCTGCCCTTTGTGAGCTTTCGATAGGCAGATCCAACAGGGCGGTGTTGAAGTTGGACAGGCAGATTACATCGCCCTGATTCGCCAAATAGAAGGGCTTTTTGGGGTCGTCTGGGTTGTCGGTCAAACCGCTGCCGGCGAAGACCCAGTCGCTTTCCAGCTCTTTGCCGGTTTTGTGGTTTTTCACCCAGGAGCGGGCGTTGGCGCTGAGGGTTTTGCCATCGGGCCCGGGGTAGCGCACCGAGACCCGGATGGTGGAACCGGTGGCGGCCTTGTATTCGGGGTGATAGACCACAGGCGAGCCCGCCTTGGCCCCGGCCGCAAGCAAGGTGGCGTGCAGGTCGCGGGCGTCGAAATCGCCTGCAAGGATGGACTCGTGCTCCTTGTTATTTTTGCGGCAAAGCAGCTCTTCCAGTTCCAGATTTTCAGACCGCTGAACCACCACGGCCTCCACCAGAACCCGGCGGGTTTTGTCATCGGTCTCCAGATAAACCCCCTGGCTGGGTGTCAGGCGCACTTTTTTGGGGCCGCTGGCGGGTGGCTGGGCGCGGGTGCTGGCCACCAGAGAAACCAAAGACAGGGCCAAGATGCTGGTAGGGATGAGGCGCATGAATTGTCTCGCCAAGGTGTTGTGGCAGGCAGAAATTTCATATTACAGTAAGCACAACCTCAATTGTTTCTCAGCCAGTATGGAGCGCCTTGTCATGGAACCCACCACAAAAACCCTTGCCGGCTGGACCGGCTATGTGATGCACTTTTTGCTGGCGGCCATGATGATCATGGCGGGTGGCATGAAACTGGTGGTCTCTCCCGAGGATATGGGCGAGCCAATTCCGGAAGGGATCAAGAACCACTTCATGGTGATTGGTGCTGGCGAGGTTTTGTGCGGGGTGTTGCTGTTGAGCATGGCCACCCTGCCCAGCGGGCTAATTTTGAGCAGCGCCTTTTGGGGCGGGGCGATCATGGCGACGATGATCAAAGAAGAGGGATACGGTTTACAGGCGGGGCTATTGATCTTTTTGTGGGTGGGCGCGGCCTTGCGCCGGCCTGGTCTGGTGCTGCCCTTTGTCTACGAGCAAGAATTGCCACTGGAAGGCCGGTTGCCAGGCAGTGAACCACCGCCGGCGTGAGGAATTTGCCTGCGTGGTGGCTTGGGACAATTCTGCCAGGCCCACGCTGCTGGCCCGGTAATGGCCCTAGTATGAAGCTGCGCTTGCTTGTGCAAATTCACTGTTTGCCCTAAGATTCATACTGCTTTTTCCGTGAAATTTGCCAGGGTTTTTCCATGTCCGCCCGGATTCGCCGCATCCTTTGCGCAGAGGCCAATGCCGCCAGCGAGTTGACCCGCCTGCGCGACTTGCTGGGCGCCCAAAGCCAGGTGGTTTCGGCCCGCAGCGAGGAGCTCACCCGCGCGGTGTTTGGCGAGCCGCTCACACCGCAGCAGGTGGTCGAGCGGGTTTGCCACCGGGTGAAGACCGAAGGCGTTGCCGCTTTGCTCGAATTCACCCGGCTGTTCGACCGGGCCGAGCTGACAGCCGCCACCCTGCGGGTTTCTGCCGACGAACTGCGCGAGGCGCACGCGTTGTGCGAGAGCCAGAACCCAGCGTTTTTGCAAACCACCCGCCGCATTCGCCAGAATTTGCTCACCTTCCAAACCAGCATTCTGCACCGCGATGCCATGCTCTGCCACCCAGGCAAGATGGAAGTGGGCATTCGCTACCGGCCCATCCGCCGGGTGGCGATGATGGTGCCCGCAGGCGCGGCCTCTTACCCCTCCACACTGCTGATGACCGCCTGCCCGGCGCAAGCGGCTGGCGTGGCCGAGCGTGTGGTGGTGATGCCACCCACCCCCTTTGGCGCCAACAGCGTGCCCATGCTGGCTTTGTGCCACGAATTGGGAATCACCGAGGTTTATCGCATGGGCGGCGCGCAGGCTGTGGCCGCGCTGGCCCACGGCGTGGAAGGCATCGAGCCGGTCGACATGATCGTGGGGCCGGGCAACCTGTTTGTGGCACTGGCCAAAAAGCTGGTCTATGGCGTGGTGGGTATCGATTGCATCGCCGGGCCCAGCGAGGTGGTGGTGTTGGCCGATCCGCAGGCACCCGCAGGTTTCATTGCCGCTGAGATGCTGGCGCAGGCCGAGCACTCGCCTGGCTCGTCGGTGCTGGTCAGTTGGTGTGGCAAGCAGGTGGAGGCGGTGGCGGAACAACTGGAAAGCCGGCTGGAAAAACTGAGCCGGGCAGACCTCACCCGCGACGCGCTCGAGCGTTATGGCGCGCTGGTTTTGGCGCGGGACGAGGCCGAGGCGGTGCGCATCACCAACCAGCTTGCCCCCGAGCACTTGCAGATCGCGTCCGACAATCCAGTGCCCTTGGCCGACCGCATCGACAACGCCGGGGCGATGTTTTTGGGCAACCACACCCCGGTGGCATTGGGCGACTACGCGGCGGGGCCATCGCATGTGCTGCCCACCGGCGGAAGCGCACGCTGGGCCAGCGGACTCACCTCGAACGATTTTTTAAAGCGCACCAGCATCGTTCACTTCCAGCCCGAGGGGTTGCGTGAGATCAGCGGCGATGTGATCGCCCTGGCCCAGGCGGAAGGTTTGACCGCCCATGCCGAGAGTGTGCAGACGCGGCTCGACGCTTTGCCTGTTAAGGCCCCTGTGGCTGCCCAGTCTAATAAGGATCAATCAAGATGAACTGGGACCACTATGTGCGCCCCGGCATCCGCGCGATGGCCGGCTATACCCCAGGTGAGCAGCCGCAAACTGGCAGCGTGCTGAAGCTGAACACCAACGAAAACCCCTATCCACCCTCCGCCAAGGCGCTGGAGGCGATGCGGCGGGTGCTCGATGAGCCGGGCGCTGAAAGGCTGCGCCGTTACCCCGAGCCGTTTGGCGACCGTTTTCGCGACACCGCCGCGCGTGTGCTGGGCGTGAAGCCGGGCAACATTCTCATCGGCAACGGCTCCGACGACATTCTGACCATTCTCACCCGGACGCTGGTGCCCGAAGGGGGCCGGGTGCAATCGCTCGAGCCCAGTTACCTGCTCTATGGCACCCTGGCCAGCTTGCAAGGCGCGCAGATGGATGAGGTGCCGTTTGGCCCGGGCTGGAGCCTGCCCGAGCCGTGGCCCAATTCGGGCGCCAACCTGGTGTTTTTGCCCAACCCCAACAGCCCATCGGGCACAGTGGTCGATCTGCAGAGCATCCGCCGGGTGCTGCCGCAAATGAAAGCACCGCTGGTGTTGGATGAAGCCTATGTCGATTTTGCGCCCGCCACGGGTCTGGATTTGGTGCGTGAGGGGTTGCCGGTCATTGTCACCCGCAGCCTGAGCAAAGGTTACGCGTTAGCTGGCCTGCGCTTTGGCTACGCGGTGGCCGACGAGGCGCTGGTGCGCGAGTTGGAGAAGGTGAAAGACAGCTACAACTGCGATGCGCTGTCGTTGGCAGCCGCTGAGGCTGCGTTGGGCGATGGGGAGTGGCTGGCCGAGACCCGGGCAAAAGTGATCGCCTCGCGCGAGCACCTGGAACGAGGCTTGGCGCACTTGGGCTTCAGCGTCACCCCCAGCCAGGCGAACTTTGTCTGGTGCCGCCACCCCCACCATGTGGCCAAAACGCTGTTCGATGGGCTGAAGGCACGGAACATCTTCATCCGCCTGATGCGCTACCCCGGGCATGCAGATGGTATTCGCATCACGGTGGGCACCCCCGAGGGAACCCAACGGGTGCTGGACACTTTGGCTGATTTGATGGCCAAAAAAGTTTGAATTTGCCCCACCTGCCGGCCCGATGGGTTTGATTTTTCACCCGTGGGTGCAACAGTAGAGCAAGGCCCGCATAGCGTTCAAGAATAAAAAAAGGCCCGGCTGGCGGGCTGGTTTAGGCCAATTGGGGTGCATTTGCCATGGCGCGCGTTAGCGAGATTCAACGCTCCACTGCCGAGACCAGCATTCGGCTGTGGCTCGATTTGGATGGCACGGGTGCCTCGGAAATCCACACCGGGGTCGGGTTTTTCGACCACATGCTCACCTTGCTGGCCAAGCACGGCTGTATCGACCTGAAGGTGAAGGCCGAGGGCGACCTGCATGTCGATGCGCACCACACCGTGGAAGATGTGGGCATTTGCCTGGGCCAGGCGCTGAAGGCGGCGCTGGGCGACAAGATGGGTATCCGCCGTTACGGCCACGCGCTGGTGCCCATGGACGAGACCTTGGCCACCGTGGCGGTGGACCTGTCGGGCCGGCCGGCACTGGTTTGGAAGGTGGAGCTGCCCCCGGTGGTGCTGGGGGCGTTTCCAGCCGAACTTGGCGAGGAGTTTTACCGGGGCTTTTCAAACGCCGCGGCGATGAACCTGCACGCCTTGGTGCACCATGGCAGCAACACCCACCACATCCTCGAGGCGGTGTTCAAGGCGACCGGCCGGGCGCTGCGCATGGCGGTGGAGGCCGATCCCCGCAGCACCGGCGTGCCCAGCACCAAGGGTGTGCTTTAATCGAATGCGCCTATTAGGTTTTGCGTAACCCTTCAGCCGACTGACGTGAGCGGGTGTGAACCAGCGTTTGCCCGGAAGAACAGCTACGTCAATAGCAGCGAGAAGGGGCCCCAAACCCAGGCCCCCCTCATGACCATCCTCCGCACCCTCAAGATGCGTGGGAACAACCCGGCGCAGGTCTTGGTGGAAGTCTTGAAATCTTAAGCGCTATCAGCACAACTGCCGCCTTTGCCGACAAAAATCACGGCAGTCGGCTGAAAAGTTACTAAATTTTTT
>CAIWHS010000276.1 GCA_903912515.1 uncultured Planctomycetaceae bacterium | reverse complement strand
GGGCGCATACCAATCGGAGCACCACTCCCAAACATTGCCTGACATTTGGTGCAGGCCCCAAGGGCTTGCAGGGTAAGCCTGAACAGGCGCAGTCGCCACAAAGCCGTCTTCTTTGGTATTTTCTCCAGGAAACTGTCCCTGCCAGATGTTATTCACCCATTTCCCTTCGGGCTTTAATTCATTGCCCCACGGGTAAGTTTGGCCAATAAAAGGCCCACGGGCAGCACGCTCCCACTCCACCTCAGTGGGTAGCCTTTTGCCTGCCCACCTGCAATAGGCTTGGGCATCATTCCAACTGATGTGGACCACCGGGTGGTCATCCAGACCCTTAATGGAACTTTGTGGCCCGTTAGGCATACGCCACTGGGCCCCCTCGACAAATTGCCACCACTGCCAGTGGTCATCGAGCTTGACTTTGCCATCAGGGCCCGCAGGAGGCGGCACAAAAACAAACGAACCGGGGGGCAGGCCTTTTTTATCCGGGGAGGGGGCTGGAGTAGCCTTTTCAGCATCGGTCACATACCCGGTAGCCTCTACAAAGCCGTTGAAAGCGTTGTTAGAAACCTCGGTAGCATCGAGCCAAAAACCAGGCACATAGATTTGGAACTGCTGATTGGCATCTTCAAAAGCTGGGTCGGCACTCCCCAAAGTGAAACTACCCGAAGGAACCCAAACCATGCCATCTCGGCTGGCACCGGCGGGTGGCTCCATCTGTCCGCACCCGAAAAAAACGAGGCACAGGGCCGGGCCAAGGATGAAAATCGCATGCTTTATCTTGGGCATTGGAAAGCACCAGCCATGTTCGAACGAACCAATCGGGCTTACGAATCCATATTCTAAGAAAATGCATTCTATAGGGTTGCTTGGGGGTGTATCGCTGATGAACTTTGTACTGAACCACCGGGCCTCGGTTCTGGTTTCTCAAATCTGTGACTGTTTGGGCGAATTGGGAATAATCCGGCACGAGATTGGTGGCAGCCTGATTCTAGATGCCGGGATTAAAGCCCCGGGCGGGTTGCAAGCTGGTTTGGAACTGGCCCGCGTGTGCCTGGCAGACCTCGCCAAGGTGGACCTGGCCCCTGCAGAGCTGGCTGGCTGGCAAGGCCCATGGGTAAGTGTGAGAAGCGACCATCCAGTTTCTGCTTGCCTTGGTAGCCAATATGCCGGGATGCAAGTTTCGGCTGGAAAGTATTTCGCAATGGGCTCAGGGCCAATGCGGGCTCGCCTTGGCACAGAACCGGTGCTCAAGGAACTCGCCATCCAAGAAGAGGTAGATGTGGCGGTGGGCGTGCTGGAGACAGGTAAGCTGCCCACCGTGGAAGTTATCGAATGGCTGGCGGGGAAGCTGGGAGTCAGCCCCGGAATGATCACCCTGCTGGTGGCCCCAACCACCAGCATCGCAGGCATGGTACAGGTGGTTGCTCGATCTCTAGAAACCGCCCTGCATCAGATGCACGAGATTGGTTTCCCTTTAAACGCTGTGGTTTCCGGTATGGGATGCGCCCCCCTCCCCTGCCCCCACCCCGACACTATTACTGCGATTGGTCGTAGTAACGATGCGATTCTTTACGGGGCCAGGGTGGAAATCTTTTTGCGCACCCAACCCGGTCAGGAAGACCTAGTCAATTCTTTGGGGCCCAAAATTCCCTCAAGCAATTCGCCAGCCCATGGCAAACCTTTTGCGGAAATTTTCCGCGAAGCGGGTGGTGATTTCTACAAGATAGACCCAAGCCTATTCGCTCCTGCCCAGGTAGTTTTCCACGATTTGACAACCGGCACTTCCACCGTCTTTGGCGAACCCATGATGGATCTTGTGCGCCGGTCTTTGGGCGGTTGAATCATGAAGCAACGCTGGGTGATTGCCGCTTCAAATCGTGGCTGGCATGTTCGCGATCTGGAGCGTGCCTTTGCAAAGCGCGGAGTGACATGCGATGTCGCCCCGTTCTCGGCTTTGGCAGGTGGCTTGAATGGCCTAGACCGTGCCTTTGATGGGGCCGACGGCATATTGGTGCGCACTATTCCGGCTGGCACCTTGGAGCAAGTAGTCCTTCGGATGGACCTGCTGCACCTGGCGACCGAACAAGGCATAAGCGTGACCAACAGCCCCCGGGCGCTGGAAGGGTGCGTGGACAAATTTTTGACAACCGCGCGCCTCGGACGGGCTGGTATCCCGGTTCCAGCTACAGTGGCCTGCCAAACTTCGGCTCGGGCCTTGGAGGCTTTTGACCAAATGGGCGGGGACATCGTGTTCAAACCGCTATTCGGATCAGAAGGTAGAGGGATGGTGCGGGTCACCGACCGCGAAACCGCATGGCGAGTAGCCACCACCTTGGAAAGGCTTGGGGCGGTTGCGTACATGCAAGCATTCGTGCGCCATCCAGGCTGGGACTTGCGCGTTTTCACCCTGGGCGGCCGGGTGCTTGCTGCCATGACCAGGCATAGCAAAACCGACTGGCGTACCAATGTTGCCCTTGGCGGAGAAGCAAAAACCACTGTGCCACCCGCCGAGGCTTCGGAATTGGCGCTTCGGTCAGCCAGCGTGATGGGAGCAGAAGTTGCCGGTGTCGATTTACTGGTGGACAGTACCGGCAAATGGTGGGTAATTGAGGTCAACGCTGTTCCTGGTTGGCGCGGATTGTCAGAGACCACTGAAAAAGACATTGCCCTGGCCCTGGTAGATCATGTGATGGGGGCAAGACTATGAATACCCGGGCAAAAATAGTTTCGCTTTGGGCCCAGACAGCCTGCCACTGGGAGTGCGTGGCCCGAAAACCTGGCAATGTCCACCGAATGCGCGACTTCGACGACACCACATTGCTAGATTTTATCACCTCGGCTTCCGCAATCGGCCCAGTATTAGCAATGGCCGAAGGCCAACCCCTTGGCCAAACAATTTTGGAAGCAGTTAAAGCCACTCACAAAACAGTGGGACGCAACACTAATTTGGGGCTGATTTTGGCCATGGCCCCTCTGGCGAAGGTTCCTGAAGGAATTGATTTGAAAACTGGTGTGGCCCAAGTCCTTCAACAAACCACGATTGAAGACGCTCGATTGGCCTATCAGGCGATTCGCTTGGCTGGCCCCGGGGGGCTGGGAAAGGTTGAAGGTGAGGACATTCAGGCCGAACCAACCGTGAACCTTCTCGAATCCATGCGTCTGGCAATGGATAGAGACACCATCGCCCAATTGTGGGCAACAGGCTATGACGAGCTGTTCAACCTTTGCCTGCCAACCTTGGGAGGCGGCTTGCAACTCACCGGCTGCCTGGAAGGGGCCATTGTGCTGCTGCATCTACACCTGATGGCTTTGAAACCAGACACCCTGATCGCTCGCAAAGCTGGAGTGATGGAGGCGGAACAATCAGCTCGAATGGCCAAGGAAACCGCTAAGGCAGGATGGCCAAATCGCCAGACCGGCTGGCAAGCCCTGACAGAATTGGACCATTGGCTGCGTGCCGACGGAAACAGGCGCAATCCAGGCACTACTGCAGATTTGGTAGGGGCTACCCTTTTTGCCGCACTGCTTAGTGGCCAGCTGAGTTTGCCATGCCCGTTCCCTTGGTGGATTGGCGAAGGAATCTGGCCTTGAGGTCATTCCACCCGTCAAAAAGGCTCTAACCGTTTACAATATCATCAGCTGTTAATGTTTTTTTAAGGGAGGCGATATGGCGTCAGAACGATTTGTGGTGCGGGTGAGCAAGGATTATCTGGTTTTCTGCTCCGGACACTTCATCAGCTACGAGTCCGATAAATGCGAGTGCCTGCACGGCCATAACTACCGCGCCGCTGTGGCGGTGGAGGCTCCGTTGGACAACAATCACTATGTTTTTGACTTCATCGCCCTAAAAAAGATCGCCCGTTCGCTGACCGACGAACTGGACCACAAAATGATGCTGCCCCAAAGCAACGATCTGATCCGCGTCAGCACCGGTGAGCGTCAGGTAACTGTTAACTTCAAAGACCGTGAATGGCAATTCCCCAAGGAAGACTGCCTCATGCTGCCCATCGCTAACACCACGGCCGAACTGCTGGCGCGGTATCTGGGGCAACGAATTCTTAAGGAACTCGAAACCCGTCACAATTTTCACCCAAGTGTGCTTTCGGTGGAAGTGGAGGAAAGCTTCGGGCAGGCGGCAACATATACTTGGACCAAATGACGACGGCCTCCTACCCCCTCTAGTTTTGCAGTTATAGGATCCAATCCTCTGACAATCGGCAAACTAACCGGCAGTACCATGATTTATACGAACGGGAAGGCCGCGCGATATCGAATCGCGCGGCCTTCCCGTTCTTGCTTTTCAATCTTCCAATAAATTTAAAGATCTGGCAGTCATGGAGCGGTCCTAACCTTTACCTCCTCAAAATTTTTAGGGCAAACTTTCAAACCACTGAAAGGTTTGAGTTAATTGGCGAATAGGAAGATGTACGCATTTCCGACGGAGAGACTGACCGCGGACCCGGTCGTTCCATTTTTTGGATTCCCTTCGGAAAAACGGCAAGCCGGCCATGGAAATCCCCATTCATGGCCGGCCTTTTTTCATTCGGAGCAAAAACATGGATACTTTCAGCCAAGCCCTGATTGAGGAACTTGCCCAACCGCGGCCTGGCCCTTTGGTTAGTATTTATATGGCATTTACCAGCCTTGGCATGCCCAAAGTTCGCCTTCAGTGGAACAATCTGGTTTCTCATGCTGAAAGCAATTAGCGGCAAAAGGCTTGGCCCCTCTGGAAGCCTTATCAATGGTTAGCCCGCCAGACGAATTCTTCCAAACCAAAAAAGCAAAAAGCCAAGGCAAAAAAGGAATCGCTGGTTTTTTTGCTCCGCATTTCGCAAGAACAGTTTTCCTCCCGCAAATGCCTGTTGATTCAGCCTATTGCGGGTCTGAATTTCATGTGCTGGCCCTTGTAACCATGCTTCGGCAAACTGGCAATTTCCATATCCTTGCCCTTAGTGGCAAAAAAGCCCGCTTAATTTGCGTGGAAGGAGGGGTAGCCCGCGCGATTGAAACTCCTGAAATGCCGGAGGGGGAAAGCGCGGCTTTGGCTACCCATGACCGAGATGATTATTTGGGTTTGCATACCACTCACGGCGGAGCCGTAGGAGGCCATGGTGCACAGTTCTACGGCCATGGCATTGGAATTGACGACAAAAAATCGGATCTGGCACTGTATTTTCGCCAAGTTGATCGGGCGATCCACAAACATTTGGCTGGACATGACGGTCCCCTGATTTTGGCCACAGTAAGCCCCAATGCTCCCATTTACCGAGAAGTCAACACTCATGGCGGTTTAACGGGTGCATTTATCCCTGGCAATCCAGATCGAGTCACCAACCAAAACCTTGCCCAGACGGCGATCCCCTTACTGGAACCTTTTTTTCAAAAATCTCAGGAAAAACTGATTAAAAGACTGACGGGAGGTTTCGGCCTTGGTCTGGTTGAGGAAGATATTAGACACTTGGATCATCAATCTCTACAAGGCAAGGTGGAAATACTTATCCTGGCTGAGGACATGGAATTTGGTTCGGCATTGAAGTCTGACCCGCTTAGCAAACCAACGCAAATAGCCAACCGTTTAATCTGCCAAACCATCGCCCACCGCGGGGAGGTGGTCATCACAAACCCTCGGGAACTGGAAGGCCACAAACTGCCCTGCGGCTTGCTCAGGCATGGTAAACGGGCGATCTGCCCGGTGGTTTAGATCTCAAGCGGAAAGTTGCTAGCCAAAGAAAGATAATGAAATAGGAGATTAGCCATATTATGAAACTTGCTGAAATAATTGATGGCTGGTTTTACGCACTATCGTCATACTGCGCCGAGTCAAAAAGCCCTTATTTTGTAATCAAAAATGGCTAGTGTTATCAGGCCATAAATAATCAAAGCCTGAAATAACCAACAAGCTCGCCTTCTGCGAGAACCAGGCCATCAATGGCGGTTTCAAAAATCTTCCCCGTGATAGCACATGGTAATTCCAAATAATCATTCAGCGCGACAACCTTGAACTGATACTCCCGTGATTCGCCCTTTTTTATTACAGGGCCGCAATAGCCAACTTGACCAAAGTCATTCAGTCCATGCTTGGAACCTGAAGCAAGGGTTTCCACACTGGGCAGAGCCTGGTTCACATAACGGGCCTGACAATACAGGTTGTACAGGATCCAATGATACAGATGTCGGGAAGAATCCAGGCAGATGAGAGCCTGACTTTTGCATGCATTGGGAGGATCAGACCAGTGAAGAGGTGGTGACATGTTGCGACCATGCCATGTGTACCTTGGCGGAATTCGTTGGCCGTGACCAAAGGCCGAACTGGCAACTTGAATATTCATGGGAAAGCCCCTCCAATAGGTACCCTCAACCGTTTAGGGCTTAGCACTCGCCATTATCGGCAAGTGCCTTTTAGTCTCTATGAACGCCAGAATCCTGATTCCCCATGCCCAAATGCCTACACAAGCTACTTCCCACAAAAAACGGGCCGTACAAGGAAATACGCCATTCAATAATTGGCGAAACACGGTTGGCCTGAAAAATAAATTTGCAACCATATCACAGTCAATTTTTAAGCACCAAAATGAACCCTGGGGCCATGTGAATATTCAAATTAATGGCTTCAAACCCACAATAGTTTCTCACCTGCGCCAAACAGGCCGAAACTAAAGCCTAAAAATCATTGTAATTATATGCCAAAAATAACTATATAGTTTTCTAGTTTCTATACCAATTAAAGAATATAAGGAAAATCAACCCCTCGATCATGCTTCTGAGGCAACTGACCGACCATTCAGCTTCATGCCTTCAAATTCGGTGCCCTTGCTAAACAATCGAGTGAGCGGGGTGGTCATGATCGTGGTAATAACAGCCATCAGCACAAGCATAGTGTACATGCTGTCGGGCAGCACACCCAATTCCATCCCAACATGGATAACAATCAGCTCCATAAGGGCTCTGGTGTTCATCAACACGCCCAAAATGTTCGATTCGCGCCAGGTAAAACCACTAGCCCGCGAAGCAAGCAAACAGCCCCCCCACTTGCCAAGTACCGCTACGGCAAGCACCGCCACAGCAGCAATTGCTGGAATGAAACTATCAAGGGTACCTATTTTGGTCCGCAACCCCGTGGAGGCAAAGAAAATGGGTAGAAAAAAAGCCGTTACAAAAAGCCGAAGGTTCTTTTGAACCAGCTCGGCTAATTCGCGTTCGCCTGAAAGAATGGCACCCGTAAGAAATGCACCAAAAATGGCAAAGATACCAATCCAACTAGTAATTGTGGCGGCGCAAAATATGGCGATCACCAGCGTTCCCAACAGGGCCAGGCTGGCTTGCCCATGGTTCCTTGCCATCAACCAACGGGTAAGCCGTGTCAGGGCCGGTCGAACAATCCAGATCATCAATCCCAGAAAGGCAAGGGAATAGCCGCCCATGGAAAGCAGTGTAATAGGAGAAAATGTGCCCCCTTCCAATTGAGCATGGGCAAATCCCGACACTGCTGCCAATAAAATCCAACCCGAGGCATCATCAATGGCGGCGGCAGTGATGGCGATGGCAGCCAGACGGGTTCGAGCCACTCCCCACTCAACCATCAACCTGCCAAGAATGGGTAATGCGGTGATTGACATCGCCACACCCATGAACAGGCAAAAGGTAAATGGTGCAGGCGGTTTCTCCATCCCGCCAGTTAGGGGACCATGAAGAATCCATCCCAAACCTAAACCAAAAATAAACGGTAAGGCCATACCCGCCATGGAAATGGCGGCCGTACTAAACCCGGTGACCTTCAAATGCGAAAAATCAAACTCCAAGCCGATAAGAAATAGCAACAACACCAAACCGATCTGGCTGAGAACCTTGATGATAAGTGGCAAAGTGCCGCTTGGCAGACCCTCTACCACTGGATTGGTGAAGGCCAGAAAGCCCTCAGGCCACAAAGACGCAATGCAGGATGGGCCGAAGAGAATGCCAGCCATGATCTCACCAACCACCTCTGGCTGGCCTAAACGCAAGGCAAACCAGCCGCCCAAGCGGGCGATGGCAACAATGAAGGCTAACAGCGGCAAGAGGTGCAGCAGCAGCACCTCAATATCAATTTTCCCAGTAACCATATAATTCAGCTCCAGTTGCTCTCTGGAGGCTCGTGGGGGATGCCCGCCTGACGGAGAAGTTCATTAAGGGAGTCAAGCTGCCCCTCCGAAAGGTGGCCAAGCTGACGATGGTGCAGGTCTCGCAGGGGTTTTGCCAAGGTCTCAAGCAATTCCAAACCTGCAGGAGAGATACCAACTTCAACAACCCTGCGACTAAGTTGTGACCGGGCTCGGCAAATCAATTCTTTTTTTTCCAGGCCGTCCAGCAAACGAGTGATATCGGGTGCATGGGAAACAAGGCGTTTGGCAATTTGTAGAGTTTGCATGAGTTCAGGATGGTGAGCCCTGAGGAGACGCAATGCGTTGTATTGCTGGCCGGTGATACCTTTCGATTTGAAAACTTCGTCTTCTAGCATGCTAAGCCTGTCGTGCAGGCGCCAGATACGAAGGTAAGCCTCCTGCGTGGGTGAGTCGAAACGCTTCATAGGAGGGGGTTTACTAATAGCCATAGCGATAAATCTAGCAACTCGAACTGATGTTCACAAGAGTGTTGTTTCAACAACATTCCATCTCTTATTCTAGGCTAGTCCCAGGTTTGGTGATCCAGGCATCCCAGCAGCTAACGAGGTCTTCAACAAACTTACTGCGGGGCAAAACCAAATCACAGCCAGCCTCGCGGGCCGCGCGAAGGGCCTGGGCCTCAACATGGGAACCGTAACCAACTATCCTAGGCCGGCCTGGCAAGGCCCCTAACGCCGCGGTCAAAGATGAGATTTCAGCACCAGCCAGTTGGATATCCACCAACACTATGAGGGTGTTGGAGTCAGTCGCCAGATGAATGGCTCGGTCGGCATTACGAGCTTGCACCGCTTTGCAACCCGCCGCACGAGCCCGGCCATCGATGCGGCTGTAAAAAATTAAATCATCATTCCAAACAACCACGCGAGGGCCAGTATAGTTTGGGGGATTGAGGGCGATAGGTATTCCAGTTTCCATTGCCACAGGTAATTCCTTCTAATCGCCCTGTTCGAAACGAGGGGCTTGCGTGATAATT
>CAIWHS010000275.1 GCA_903912515.1 uncultured Planctomycetaceae bacterium | reverse complement strand
GCCCCATTTCAGAAAATTGCAGCTTGAAGTGCTTCTTTTCCCTGCCCTCTGCAAAAAAACGCTGCTACCGCAGCGCAATCAGGCATTTCTGGCCAGGCTTGTTTTTCGCTTGAACAGGCCTAGGGCGGTGTCGGCCAGCGAGTCGGCATCCAATCCTTGGCTGGCAAGCATGAATTCACGCGACCCAACAGGCCCGGCCAAGCCGCCTCGGGCCCCGGCCATTTGCAGCCGGCAGCCCAAGCCGCCTTGGGCGATGGTTTGGGCAACCAATGCACCCAGGCCGCCTGTCACCACACCTTCTTCCACTGTCAGCACACCCCGATAGCCTTTCAGCAATTCGGCAAGCTCTGCGGTCGGCTCGGCCGCCAAATGCGCCTGCACCGCCACCCGGGCCTGAATACCCTTCAGAGCCAATCGCTCTGCCGCCGCCAACGCCTCGGGAACAACCGCTCCCGTGGCTATGAAAAGCAAATCGTCTCCCTGTCGAATGGTTTCTGGCTGGTTCCAGCCGAATCGGCCTTCAAGACCTGGCACCGCCGGGTTACCGCCCTTGCCCAATCGCAAATAGGCAGGGCCATTCCATTGACTGATGGCCCTAACCGCCGAACGGGTTTGCCCGGGGTCTGCCGGAGCAACCACCTGCACCCCTCCTAATGCGCGCATGGCGGCAATGTCTTCGAGGGCAAAGTGACTGGGCCCCAAATTGCCATAGGCATAGCCGCCGCCCACGCCCACCACGCACACCGGCAGGTTGTGTAGCGCCGGACCATTCCTAAATTGCTCAAAGCAACGCAGGGTGGCAAAGGTGGCGATAGAGTAGATAAAAACCCGCCGGCCAGTCAGTGCCAGACCGGTGGCAATGCCCGCCATGTTCTGTTCCGCCACCCCGACATTCAAAAAACGGTCGGGGAATTCATGCGCGAACACATCCAGCACATTATAGCCCAAATCAGCGGTCAGCAGCATCACGCTGGCATCCGCCCGGGCCACTTCAACCAATTCGGCCACAAAGGAATTTCTCATGCCGCGGCCTCCTGCATGTCGCTGTCCACTTCCGCTTTGCCCAGTGCGAATTCATCAGGTGACATCGATTTGTAATGCCAAGCCACACGGTCTTCCATGTAGCTCACCCCTTTGCCAATCACCGTCTTGGCGATGATCATTCTGGGCCGCCCATCGCGCGGCGCCTCAACCGCCTCTAGCAACGAGGCATGATCGTGCCCGTCTGCCTCCAATGCATGCCAGCCAAAAGCCTCCCAGCGTTTTGCCATGGGCGACAGATCAAGGATTTCCTCGGTACGGCCCAATGCTTGGGTGCCGTTGGCATCCACCAATGCGGTGAGATTGTTCAGCTTATGGTGTGCGGCAAACTGGGCGGCCTCCCACACCTGGCCTTCGTTGCACTCGGCGTCGCTCAGCAAGGCAAAAACCCTTCCCGGCAATCTGTCCAGCCGCAAGCCATAGGCCAACCCGCAAGCCACGCTCAGCCCCTGCCCTAGCGACCCGGTCCCCACATCCACCCCTTCCAGGGTTGGCTCGGGGTGCACTCCCAAATGGGTATCCTCCATGCAATAGCTTTCAAATGTTTTTTTATCCATGCGGCCGGTGTGGTGCATCGCGGCATACAGCCCCAGAGCCGCATGGCCTTTGCACAACACAAATCGGTCACGCTGCGGATTGGTGGTGCCCGCATCCCGCATCACGATGCCCCAAAGCACCGCCAAAATATCGGCCACGCTCAACGCGCTGCCAATATGCCCCACCCCCGCCGCAAAGGCACGGTCCAAAATGCCTCGCCGCATTTGGCGGGACAGATGCTCCAAACGGGCAATACGCTGAGAATTGGTCCCGCTGATGGGACTATGCATGTTCATGGCCGCTTCCTTGCAGCAGGGTTAGGCACTTATGTGCCCTGACCCGCAAAAAAACCAAAAATCCTTCTGAAAAATGTACACCCGCACGCCAAACCGGGGCAATAGAGGCGAATTTCCTTCAGGTTCTGAGCCCTTTTTTTGGTTTTTGGGGGCCTTCTACAGGATTCTTTACCCAAAAACGCCCCAACAGGCCTCGCCAAAGCCCCCAAACTACGAAAGAATAGTAGCTCCGCCGGAACCTCCCTAATTAACTGAACCTTTGGCTTTCCGGCATCATCACCGTGGCGATTGGCAACAGCCCCCAGGAGCCTTACCGTGCGCATTTTGCCTTTTTTTTGCTCGATTGCGGTGTTTGCCGGCTTTGCTTTGGCCAAGGCACAAGCGCAGGAAAACATGCGCTTGGTCAATAACCCCTCGCTGTCACCCGATGGCAAACAGGTTGTCTTCGGCTGGAATGGCGACATCTGGTCGGCCCCCACCACGGGGGGAATGGGCGTGCCCCTCACCACCCACTCCTCCAAAGACGATCAACCCGCCATTTCGCCCGATGGCAAAACCCTGGCTTTTGTCAGCGACCGCGAAGGCTCGCCGCAACTATTTCTAATGCCACTCGCAGGCGGGCCCGCCAGACAGGTCACCTTCCACACCGCTGGGTACAAACTGCTGGGCTGGACAGCCGACGGCAAAAAACTGCTCGCCCAGGTCGTGCGCGATTACGACTGGACCCGCGGCCCAGACCGCATGGTGCTGGTCGACCCCTTCACCCGCAAGCGCGATGAACTGCTGTTCGACACTGCGGGCAAAGACGGAAGCCTCAGCCCCGACAACAGCAAAGTGCTTTTTGTCCGCGAAGGCACCCAGTGGTGGCGCAAAGGGTACTACGGCACCCAGGCCTGGCAAATTTGGAACTACGACCGCGCCACCGAACAGTTCACCCGCTTGCTGCAAAATCCGCCTCTGGCAAATGGCCCTGCGGTTGTTCACGCCCGTGAGCGCGGTTCGCTGGCCCCCATCTGGAAACCAGATGGCAAAAGTTTTTACTATGTGGGTGGCCAATCGGGTTCGTTCAACCTGTGGGAACACAATCTGGCAACTGGCGATGGCCGCCAACTGACCCATTTCACCGACGATTCCGTGGTTCAGCCCAGCCTCTCGGCCGATGGGTCCACAATTGTGTTCCGCCATCTGTTCGACCTGTATGTGCTGCGACCTGCCACCGCCAAGCCAGCCGAAAAAATCAATATCGTCACTTCCGTTGACCGCCCCCGCGAAAAACTCGAGCGGCGAACACTCAGCTCGGCAACCAGTGCAGCCTTCACTTCCGATGGTCTCGAAATCGCCTTCATCGCCGGAGGCGATGTCTGGGTGATGGACACCGAACTGAAGGAACCCAAGCAGGTCACCCGCACGCCTGAAGAAGAACGCTCCATTGCCTTCTCGCCTGATAACAACAGCCTTTATTTTGTTTCTGATGCCAACGGCAAAACCGAAATCATCAAGACTACCAAGGGAGATAGCACCAAGTTCTGGTGGCAAAACGATTCCTTCAACCAAACCCCCATCACCACCGATGGCAACCAGAAAAGCTCGCTGCAATTCAACCCCGATGGCACCAAGCTGGCACTGGTGCTGGGCCGTGGTGATCTGGCGGTGATTGATGCCGATGGTAAAAACGGCCGGGTACTCTCCCCCGGCTACTCCGCGCCCGATTTCGACTGGTCGCCCGATGGCAAATGGCTTGCCTTCTCACGCCAAGATTCCGATTTCAACAGCGATATCTACATTCAGCCGCTCGATGGCTCGCGCCCCGCTTTCAATGTCAGCCGACACCCAGACAACGAGGGCGAGCCCACCTGGAGCCCGGATGGAAAAGTCCTCGCCTTCACCGGCAGACGCGTAGGCGACGAGGTCGACATCCACTACCTCTACCTGCGCAAAGAGGATGATGAGGTGGGCAGCCGTGACCGGGCGCTGGAAAAAGCCATTGAAAAAATGAAATCGCGAAAACCGGCTAGCCCCTCCACCCCGGTAACCCCGGCCCCGGCAACCGCAAAACCAGAACCAGAGGCTGCCAAGCCGTCAGTGGCCTCCAAGCCCACAGAAGGCGCCATGGCTGCCCCCAAAACCACAACCCCTGCGGTTGTGATTGATTTCGACCGCATGAACGAACGGTTACGCACGCTGAAAATTTCCGACTCAGCCGAATCAAACCTTTTTTGGTCGCCCGATAGCAAGAAGCTTGGCTTCTCGGCCACAGTCAACGGCATCCGTGGCACCTACTATGTGGAATTCCCCGACACATTTACACCCAAATTGCTCAATTCGGGCACAGGCACCAACACCCGCTGGCTAAAAACCAACAGCGTGGTCTGGCTTGCCTCAGGTGTGCCCGCCAGCTTCACCCCCTCGGTGGGTGGTGTCGCTCCACCTAGCCCTGCCGCTTCGGTGATTTCCCGAATGGGTCGCACCGGGCCACAGCCGGCCACAGCCACCGCAGCACCATCGGCTGGCGACAGCTCAGGCACCACATACCGCTTCAGCGCCCTGCAAGAAGTGAACACCCAAGCCAAGCACGCTGCGGTATTCGACCTCTGCTGGCGCACCATGCGCGACAACTGGTACGACGAACGCCTGAACAACCGTGATTGGAACAAGGTGAAGGAAAAATACATTCCCCTGGCCAACACCGCACCAGACTTGGAAACTTTGGCCACCACCGTGAACATGATGCTAGGCGAGCTGAATGGTTCTCACCTGGCCTTCACAGCCAATGGCGGCACCAACCCCGCCCGCAGGGGCACACCCACCACACCCACCGCCACCGAGGCACCATCCGCCAAGTGGTCGCTCACCACGGTCCACCCGGGCTTGCTGTTCGACGAGAAATTCCCCGGCCCTGGCTGGAAAATCCGCTCGGTCCTCACCGACAGCCCGGCCGCCCACAAAAAACACGCCCTCAAGGCGGGGGAAATTGTTCTCAAAATCAATGGTAAGGAAGTCACAGCAGGCATCGACCCATCCGAGCTGCTCACCGTCGCCCCCAACACCGATTTAGCCATCACGGTACGCGACGCCCAAGGCAAAGACCGCCAGGTGGCTGTTCGCCCCATCAGCTATGCCGCGGCAAAATCGCTGCTCTACCCCATGTGGATCACCGCGAACCGCCAGCGGGTCGATCAAATTTCCAAGGGCACAATGGGCTACTTGCATATCGAGGCGATGGATCAGGTTAGCTTCGAAAAGTTTGAAGAGGCGCTCTACGATGCAGGTGCCGGCAAACAGGGCCTCATCATTGATGTGCGCGAGAACGGCGGTGGCAGCACCGCCGACCTGCTACTAACAGCCCTCACCCAGCCCGTGCATGCGGTAACCATCCCCCGGGGCGGTTCCACTCCCGGCTACCCCCACGATCGCAAGGTCTTCGCCACCTGGAACAAACCCATCGTGGTGCTGTGCAACCAAAACTCGTTCTCCAATGCTGAAATTTTCAGCCATGCCATCAAGACGCTCAAACGCGGCAAACTGGTAGGCGTGGCCACCGCCGGCGGGGTCATCAGCACCGGCGGCACCACTATCATGGATGTCGGCTTCCTGCGGCTGCCTTTCCGCGGCTGGTACCTAACCACCAATGGCGAAGACCTTGAAATGAACGGTGCCGAACCCGATGTGACCCTCTGGCCCGAACCCCAGGACAAGGCCAAAGGTATTGATCGCCAGCTGGAGAAGGGGGTGGAGATCCTTCAGCAGGAAGTCACCAACTCCCAGACCCGCATCATGCCTGCCCCACGCAAAGCCAGTCAGCGCTAGGATTTACGGCGTTTTTTTCAACAAAAACACCCCTGCGGCAAGCTGGCCTTGCCCCAGGGCGTTTGGTTTAGCATTATTAAATGGTCAAGTTGCTTCAAGCGATGAGATTCCCTGATAGCTCAGTTGGTAGAGCGGCGAGCTGTTAACTCGCATGTCCTAGGTTCGAGTCCTAGTCAGGGAGCTTCCGGTCTCACCTCGAATTGTGTCTCATTGGCGGTTCAAATCCCGTCGGCCCTACTCATTTTGCAGTAGGATGTAATGTTCGGTTGACGTTATTTACTTTACTCGCTCTCTCGTCGTGAATTTTGCATATGCATTTCCCGGTCAATGCTCAGGGCCGAATTTCGCCGCTATTCCTATTATTAAACAGAAATATCCCATTGATTAGCCACCTCGACGGTTCGCCTTTGGTAGCAATCTGGGCCGGTATCACAAGTTCCAAAGGGGTTGGTGACCATGGGTCGCGTCGTTCTCCTAGGCGCAGCGTGCTGTGTCTGCTGGAGCGCTTTCGCCGATGAGCCACGCCGGGCTGCTGGTGGAAATATTGTCATTCGTGGGAAGTTCGGCTCCTCCGAGATCGTCGTTACCACCACCGAACGCCTCGCCGGGGCGATTCACTCTTTGAAATGGGACGAGAAGGAGTTTATCGACAGCCGCGATCACGGCCGGCAAATGCAATCCGCCGCCAGCTTCGACTGCGGTTCCCCGACCGAATTCTGGGCCGAGTGCTTCAACCCCACCGAGGCTGGTTCACGAGCTGACGATGTCGGCGACAAGTCTTCAAGCAAGCTGCTTCGAGTAAGCTTCGACGGGTCTGAGTTACGGACTACCACCCAGATGGCGTTCTGGCTCGCTCCCGGCGAGAAGTCCTTTGGCCGGCCGGCGCTCAACAACAAGAAGTTGTCGGAGCACCTCGTCACGAAGCAGGTCCGAATCGGATACAAGAAGCTGGCCAATGTCATCGAGTACGGGGTCACTTATACAGTCCCAAAGAGCGAGCGGCACACCTACGCCCAGTTTGAGGCGCTGACGGGTTACATGCCTCCCGAGTTCAGTCGATTTTGGAAGTTCCAGCCGAACTCCGGTAAGCTGGCGGAGTTGGACGATGGCCCCGGCGAGCAGGAGTTTCCGGTGGTCTTCTCCACCGACAGCGGTAGTCTCGCAATGGGCGTCTTCTCACCCGACCAGCCCTCATCCGGGTACGAGAAGGCCGGCTATGGCCGGTTTCGTTTCAATGAAGAGAAAGTGGTTAAGTGGAACTGCGTATTTCGGAAGCGCACTACTAATGGGATCGCTGCCGGGGACCATCGCTTTCGTTTGTTCGTCGCGGTCGGCACGTTAGACGACGTGAGGGCGGCCCTAGGCTCCTTGGCTCAAGAGTTTGCGACCAAGTAAGCCAACAACACGGAGGCCAAACCAACCTTTCGTTGCAGCAGACAGTCGCCGCCATTTTGTTTTCATAGAACTTGCAGCGCACCGAGAAGATGGTCGTAGTTGAGCAGGGTCGTTTTGCGCCATATCCAATCCGCCATTTTGTCGATTAATTGCTGGAAGCGCCCTTCCCAACCTCGCAGCCTGAAGAGAAAAAGTTCTAACGGTGCCTCGCCTCCCTAAATTTAAACTAAAAGATAGCTGTTTTCAGCCGTTTTTGCGGTAAAACCATGCTCATAAGATGCGTGATTTTTCCGAAGAAGTCATCGAAGATATCTATAAACCGGTTGCAGGGATGAAGTTGCCAAGTTCAAATCCTACTTTCATGTTTGTACCCATCGACACATTTGGAAGGTGTTCGTTCTGAACACTGCCCCCAATTGCAGCCTCTGTGTCTCAGCCGACAGAATGCCTTGCGAGTTTCTTCAACCGCTCAACGCCAATCGGTTCTTCCGCTTGCAACGGCACGACAGCCCACCGTTTGGCATGCCGTGTCGTTACTGCTTCAATCTGGGCAAGTTCATTGGATGCACGTTGGCGCATGAGGGCCGACGTTGGATTTGCCATCGCCAAGCTGTTGTTAATGATCCAGGCCCACGGCTCAATGTTGGCACGGCGCAAGTCGCTTTGCAGACCGGCAGCTTCAAGCACCGGTGTGTTTTCAGCCAAGGTAACAATCAGGACTTTGGTTTGCTTGGCATCCTGCAACTGCATCATTGGCGTGGTGAATTTGATACCGCTTTGACCCAATTGACGCGCTGTCTCGCGGTGATACGCTCCGGTCGCATCGAGCAAAAGCAGGGTATGACCGGTCGGCGCGGTATCCATCACAACGAACTTCTTTCCCGCCTCGCGGATGATCCGCGAAAAGGCTTGGAAAACTGCAATTTCTTCGGTGCAGGGTGAGCGTAAATCTTCTTCCAAGAGAGCTTTGCCCTTTGCATCCAAGTCCCTTCCTTTGGTGTCCATGACATGCTGGCGGTATCGTTCGGTTTCGACATGTGGCTCAATTCGGCTCACTGTCAGGTGATCAAGGGAGCCTTCTAGCGTTTCGGCGAGATGGGCGGCGGGATCGGATGTGGTGAGGTGGACCGGATAACCACGGCTGGCCAACTCGACCGCTACAGCGGCGGCAATCGTTGTTTTGCCGACACCCCCTTTGCCCATCAACATGATCAACCCGTGCCCTTCGCCCACGAGGCTATCAACCAGCGTGGCCAGATCGGGAGCTTGAAGTTTTGGCAACGTGACAAAGGCTTCCTGAGACACAACTCCTCCCTCAACCAGAAGATGGCGGAGGGCAGGCAGCCCGACAAGATTGAATGACTTAAGCGAGACGTAATCGATCGGCAGCGATCGTAGCGCATCAGGCATAGCGGCCAGCGCCGACTGTTCCCGTCGCCATACTGCCAATGCCAAGTGATCTTCTTTGGTATCGGCTTAGGCCAGAGCCCCGTTCACCACCAGATACTGCCGTTTGAAACCAATCGCCGACAATTCATCGTGGGTGCGATTGGCTTCGCGCAGTGAAGAGGCTTGCGCGCGGGTCACAAGCATCAATCGCGTTCGGTTAGGATCAGATAAGGCATCCACCGCAGATTTGTATTTTTCGCGTTGTTTTTCCAATCCGGCAAGCGGGCCGAGGCAAGACGCATCGCCTTTGCCTTCATCCAGAAAACCGCTCCATGCCCCCGGTAATTGCAACAGCCGAATGGTGTGCCCAGTTGGTGCGGTGTCGAAGATAATGTGGTCATAATCTCTAAGTATTGCCGCATCGGTCAGTAGTGCCGTGAATTCATCAAAAGCGGCGATCTCCGTCGTGCAAGCACCCGAGAGCTGTTCTTCAATGCCCTTGACCACGTTTTCTGGCAGAACTCCGCGAACTGGCCCGACAATCTTGTCGCGGTAAATCTGCGCGGCGGCTTGTGGGTCGATTTCCAAGCCGGACAATCGCGGTACCGACTCGAATGGTGTGATCTTGTTACCGATGGCAATTCCGAATACTTGTCCGACATTCGAGGCGGGATCGGTGCTGACCAGTAGAACTCTTTTCCCTGTATCAGCAAGTTGAACGGCTGTGGCACATGCCAGTGAAGTTTTGCCAACTCCACCCTTCCCAGTAAAGAAGAGAAAGTTCGGGAGTTGGTCGAGAAACTTCATCATGTCATAT
>CAIWHS010000274.1 GCA_903912515.1 uncultured Planctomycetaceae bacterium | reverse complement strand
TTTAGCCACGCTGACTCTGACGGCCGAGGGCCTGTCCACCAGCGTGGGCAGCACCACCGTGGAGGTGGGGCCCTCAGGTGTCAGCGAGGCGGCCGGGGCGGTGACACGCGAACTGGGTCCCGCCGGCCACACGCTGGAGGCTGGTGAATCGACGCTGGAACTGGGTATGAGCGGACTGGCCGCATCCGGCCCCACAGGCTCGCTGGTCTTCGATGCATCGGGTCAGGTGTCGAGCGCCATGGCAACCGAATCAGCCGATGGCGTGCTGAACCTGCAGGGCCCCATGGTGAATGTGGGCGCCTAGTCATTTGAATAATTCCGTTCCAATGCTCTGAACCGGAGTAAAACCATGGGCGACCCGCTGCAGGATGCCTTCCAGAAAGGGTTCCAGGATTTTCTGTCTTCCACCAAACAAATGGATGGAATCCTTTCCAAAGCCCAACAGTTGGAATCCAACCCCCAAATGCGCGAGGCTCTCGGCCAGTTTCTGGAAATTTTCCGCAGCGTGCAGGGTGATCTGGAAAGGGAACTGCCCGGTGGCGTGGAAAAAATGATTGGTGATTTGCGGCAGGGGCAAAAGGACATGACCGCCCACATTGCCAAGGCGGGCGACCTGGTCGTGAAACTCGAGGAAATTGAAGCACGCGCCAGTCAGGCGATCGAGGATGGCAAGGCTAGGTTGGCGGAGGCCGCCCGTGTGCCCAAACCGCCCAGCCCGGCGGACCTGGCCCGGCAACGGCTTGCCGCGATGGCGCGGCGGCACGGGGCTGAAGACCAGACGGCCCATGCCCCCTTGCTGCAGAATGGCCCCCTGTTGCAAAGCAAGCTGTTGGGCATCCTCCAACCCAAACCCGATGTTCGAACTACCCGGGCCAAAGCAATCGGCAACATCTGGGAGAACTGGCCAGCGGTTCAACTCAATACCCCGGAACCAGATGACAGCGAAGAGTAAACCGCAAGTCACCCCCATTGCCATCCACCCGAAAGAACGACCACGGCCTCACCTCAGACAAAGCCGGCAGCGGCGCCCGACCAGGGCAATTGGCAGGAATTGGCCAGGGTCCTGCTGGACTAGGCCGACACCAGCGCCCTGACAGCCCTTGCCCCATCGCATACCCCGACCTAATGCGGGCAATCCGTGCGCTTTGGTTCGGCCTCGGAACTGCTCTACCGCCTGCAGGCTGATTTCCCCGTAGACAGGCCGCATGGGCCGGCCGGCTCCTGTTTTCACGATGGCGACATGCGCCGGTCGGCCCACTTCACCACCCAGAAAAGTAGCCAGATGAGCCTGCGGCCCGAGACCGACATTAACATCCAGGGGGGCATGTTAGCCTAACAGGCACGCAACAAGCATATTAATTATATTTTCACAAGTCTTATGGACAGATGGCCATCCGTGCCCCGGCGATCCGGACCAACCCCGATCGACGCGGTGATCAAGGGGAAGTAAGGGCGAAGGCGGAAGACTTGGTTAGGAATCGCCACACCAGCCAGCCCACGGCAAAAAGCCCCTGTGAAAGGGCCAGCAGCAGCAGGGTGTCGGGCTAGGGGGCGGGCGTTAACGGTGTGAAGCCAGCCCCCGGCGGTCACTGATTCTGCCGCCATCGCGGTGATGGCTGGCGGGTCATCGGTTCACAAACCTCACCCACCAATTATGGAAATATCGAGACAAATCGTACAGCTTTGCCAATACCCGATCATTCAAAGAACCGGCAATTATTGTCTTCCAAAGCTACAGCGAAACCGAAGAATCGATCACCATAGATAAGTACCAACTTCGCAACGGGTCTTGCAACAACGCGGTGAAGAATAACTTTGATAAGTTGAAGGAGGAGCCTTGGGGATCGCTCATTGAGAGCTATTACGAATGTACAGAGACAGCCTTTTACGCCCTTGTCAATGGACTGGGCATTGCGGCCGG
>CAIWHS010000273.1 GCA_903912515.1 uncultured Planctomycetaceae bacterium | reverse complement strand
TTATTGCGGGCGGGCGCAGCCACGCTTATGGCCAGCATGCCTTCAAGGCAGGGTGTGAGTTGCTGAAGAAGCGCATGGACGAAGCTGATGGCGACAAGCTGGTGACCGAGCTTTACACGGACAACTGGCCCAAGGACAGCGCGGTGCTTGATAACGCAGACGCGATTGTGATTTATTGCGATGGTGGTGCTAACCACCCGGTGAACAAGCACTTGGACCAGATTGACATGCTGGCCAAAAAGGGTGTGGGAATCGCGATGATGCACTACGGGGTGGAGACGGTGAAGGGCAAATCGGGCGATAGGTTTCTGGATTGGATAGGTGGTTATTTTGAGATGAACTGGTCGGTGAACCCGCATTGGAAGATCAAGGATGCGGATTTGGCAAAAAATCATCCAATGACGCGTGGTGTGAAAGCCTATTCGACAATGGACGAGTGGTATTACCACATGCGTTTTCCAGCCGAGATGAAGGGTGTGACCGCGATTTTGAGTGCGCTGCCCCCGAAGGAGACCCTGAGTCGGGCTGATGGCCCGCACAGCGGCAACCCATTTGTGCGCGAAGCGGTTGCCAAGGGTGAGAAGCAAGTGCTGGCGTGGGCACGGGAGAGGGAAGATGGTGGCAGGGGCTTCGGTTTTACTGGCGGCCATTTTCACTGGACTTGGGCCAATGACGACAACCGCAAAATGATACTGAATGGGCTGGCCTGGATCAGCAAGCTGGATGTGCCCGAAAACGGTGTGCAGAGCAAGCGGCCAGATTTGGCTGAACTGCGTGAGAACCAGGACTGGCCTGTGCCCAAGAATTTTGATTTTGCGCAGATCGAGAAAGAGCTGAACGACAAGTGATTTCAGCCAACCTTTTAACGCTGCTATTAGTATGCACCCAGTCTCCCACGCTGCCCAGCGGGAGCTGGGTGCTTCAGCGTTCGGTGCCATCTGATGATGCGATTCAGGCTGCGGCGGCGGATGAGAAGCACCTGTATGCGGTGAATGATGGGCGAGTTGCGCAGCATGATCGCGCCACTGGCAAACTGTTGCGGCTGAGTAGTGGCGAGGCGGAGCACCTGAACAGCGCGTGGCCGCACGCAGGTGGGTTTTTGCTGGCCCATTCGAACTACCCGAAAAAGCCGGATACCTCAGACATCCGGCGTCTTGATCCTTTGACGATGAAGCTGGAGGTTTTTCATTCTTTTGAAAATCCCCCTGGCAGCCTGACCTGGGTGATACCCCAGGATGATGGTTGGTGGTGTCATTTTGCCCACTACAAGGGTGAAAATGGCAAGAGCTTGGCGATTCGTTATGACCGATCGTGGAAAGAAAAGCAGCGCTGGACCTACCCGGAAAAACTGGTGAGAGACTGGGATGGCATGAGCCTGTCGGGTATGGTGCGGCACCGTGGTATGTGGCTTGGTACGCCGCACACGGCGAAGAAGCTGTATGTGCTGGATTATCCGGCCAGTGGCGATAAGGCTGCGCTTTTGGGTGAAGTGGCGGCACCTTTTACCGGGCAGGGGATAGCGCCGGACCCGGTGAGTGGCGGGTTGGTGGGCATTGACCGGAAGAACAGGCAGATATTGCTTGCGGGCTGGGAAGAAGGGAAGAAGTGACTGTGGCTGAGGCTTGGTCGGTCGTTGAGAGGGAATCGCTATTAGCATGCCCACCTTGGCTAGAGGTGGTCCGAGAGCGTTTGGCATTGCCAGGGGGTGGTACGGCGGATTTTTTTCGGGTGGAGATGCCGGCTTTTGCGCAGGTATTGCCAGTGACTGCGGAGGGGAAACTGGTTTTGATTGAAGGGTATCGACCGGGGTACCGTGCCTGGAGCTGGGGAGTGCCGGGCGGGATGATAGAGGCGGGTGAATCGCCTGAAAAAGCGGGGGCGCGTGAGCTGTTGGAAGAGACTGGTTACCGTGTGGAGAATCTGCATTTTGTCGGGGAGTATGGTGTGGACGGGAACCGTGGTTGCGGGCAGATGCACCTGTTTGTGGGACTAGGCGCAAAACGGGTTAGTGAGCCAAAGCTGGACAGCACCGAGGAGATGCGGGTGCATTTGGCGGATGTTGATGAAGTTAAAAGAAGACTATTGGCGGGCGAATTTAGGGGGTTGCCCGAGATGGGCAGCGTGGCGATGGGTTTGCTGGCTTTGGAGGGGATGGCTGGGCAGGTGGATTGATGTTTATAAATCAGTTGTTTGCCAGATCACTATAGGTGAATTTTTCAGGCCCGAAATGTTGATTGCCACTTTGATTCAGTAATTTAGAGTATATTTCCTAATTATGTAGTCAAATATCCGCAGCTCTTGAAGTAGTTTCCGGCCTCGGTTTTGGAAACGGATTTCAGGACCCATCC
>CAIWHS010000272.1 GCA_903912515.1 uncultured Planctomycetaceae bacterium | reverse complement strand
TGCCTTAACTTTGTTGGCTACTTTTCTTGGCAGATGATCTAGTGTCAGTATTTTCTAAATCACACGCACCCATAGCTCAACAGGGCAGAGCATCGGTTTTCGATCTTGGTCCTTCGTGTGTCTAGTAGCTTTGAAAGCCGATACTTAAGTCTATAATTGGAAAAGCTTTGCGGCGTACCGAAGCCATTCTTTTGGCATCATGCGGATTCCCAATTCTTGTCGCAGGGAGTCACATCAACCACTTCAACCGCCTTGCATAGGAAAGACCCATCCAAACCCCAAGCTCCCTCGAGGGATATTTCAAAATCAGCCATCTCCCATTGATTGACTCTAATATCTTTAAAATGAATGCCGTAAAGGTCATTTTGATGTTTGAAATCCTTAAGATCCACAAAATGAAAACGAAGATGCACCAACATATGATGCCGAAGAACATACGCCCCATCCGGGCCGACCTCCCTGTTGATTTCAAAGGTGTGAACCATCATTTCCAAGGTTGGCCCATAAACATCCTCCCGAACCGGTCTTCGGTCCATCCTCAACCATAAAACCGCGGCATCGTGAAAGGATGGCCAATAGCCGAATACGGCTATCAGCTTCTGGGCCCCTTCAATCCGCCCATGAACATTCATCCCTTGCCTTTCTAAAACCCCAAAAGGGGGCGTTCAACTTTTCCAAAGCCATTCCCTTGCCACTTCCACAACCTGCTACCCATCCCCAGACCCCTGGCAGTGGCAAAGTTGGCTGGGTTTGGTTATGGGATATGAAAGGGTAAAGTAAAGTTGCAATGGTCCTGTTAATTCCATACGAGCAAGGCCGTTGAAAAAATGGATACAGAAGCTGATTACTCATTTGAATTCTCGGCTCAAGAATTGGACATTCTTTGGACAATCGCAAAGGAGTATCCCGCTATCTCAATTCCTCTAATTAATGAGAATTCCGGTAAAATCCATTTAACCCGGCTCCAGGCAAGTATCTTGGGTGACCGTCTGACTTGTCAGTTAGCCAAGGTTGGTTTTGATGAGAAGTACGATCTGACAGAGGAAGGCAAGCTGATTGAAATCCTGATCGATAAGTTATTTATTCTATAGATTTCTACTTTAAATTAAGTTCGCGACCAATAAAGAGAACATTCAACATTTCCGCCATGAAAATATTTGCTGGCATGAGGCTTCCCATGGGTACCAAGTACTCTGCCTGTGCGGTGCCCACCTCGTCCCTTTGCTACACTAGCAACCTGCCGCTCCCCCAACTAGCTCGCCAAATCAAAGGCCCAAAAACCACCTTGTAACCAGGCTACTTCTAACTAGACAGTGCCTGTCCAGTCTCCTTCTAGGATAATTACACTTATTGTCCTTTTTGCATAGGAGGTGCTTGGCGTCGGCTATTTTTACGGAGCTATCTATTATTCAAGCCCCTATTCAGTTGGCATTTTTTGTCATTATTTCCATGAAATCATACTTTTTGGCTTCACGGGCAATATCCAAAGCAAACTTTTCATCCTTGTTTATTTCAAGCGGCCTGGCACCTTCGGCTATCAGTAACGAAACAACTTCACAGCCATCTTTATTATCGCTGAGTTCTTCCACCGCCAATTGCAGGAGTGCATCTTTGTCAACCTTCAACCCCTTCCGCTTGAGGATGTCCAGATATTCTTTCAGAATTCTGGGCTGACAATAAGTAATGGAAAACATGATGGGAGTTGTCCTAAATCGGTTCCCTCTGAGGATTGATTCCTCTCCCACGAATTTGGATTCAAGGACCTCGTGAATTGTTTCCAGTGTATTCGGATAAAAGAATTTGCTCAGGATGGCCAAAGGCGTGTCCCCTATTCCGGCTGTTTCCTGACTGAAGTCGGCGTCCAGAGTTTTCAGGTATTGGATGCCTTCCAGATTATGGTGCATGCAAACCCAATGGACCAGGGAAACCTCCCTGTCGCCCAATCCAAATTTCATCCAGATCAGTTCCGGATTGTCCTCAAGCCGCTTTTTCAGGGAGTCAATTTTTTCCGGCTTACACAGTGAATAGAGGGACTCTTGCATCAAATAATCTGAGTAAGACCACCTCAAAAGAAGTGAATATACCACGCTGCCAACAACGACCCAAAACCATGCTTTCTTGTACAAGGACGAAAGCTTCATCTGCTGCCTCATTGTCTGATCGCTTTATCGTCAATATTCCATTCTACCATTCAAAGATCCAAACATTTGCCCCGATTATTGGCCTTTTCCCAGCCATTTGACCTAAGGTTCAAGCGTCACATCCTGGGTTAAAATGCACCTTGGCACCTCAAAGTGCCACAGCTTCCGGACTCGGTTTCTGGCTGTCCACTTCGCCTGTCCAGACCCCATTCTAAGTACCACCGGATAATTTAAAACCTTGCTCTGTCGGTCTTGAAAACCCACCAATTGCTTGGGCCGTTTGACCTACAATCTGTTCTCGTTTCGAAGAATACGGCTCTGCTGGGAAGCAACCGGAGCACCGAAGGGTGGCCAGGCAGTCAGGGTAACCGGGTGACCGCTTCACCAGCGGCAGGACCACTATCCGGATATCGGGCCAAAACCAGCATTCATTGGCTAATATCGTCTCTCTTGATTGTAAATTAAGCGCTGCTTGCCTGACCAGAAACCATGCACGGCGTTGACACCACCCCAAACAATGTTAGTTTGGGCACATTCGGTGACCTTAGGTTTAGTCGCCCGGAATTACTGAAACAAACACAAGCAAGTAACAAAAATGAAACAGAACACCTTTAGGCACATCAAAATGAAACACATCGCCACATTATTCATCACGACACTCTTTGCCGCTGCCAACGCCGAAGCGAGTCCACTGAAGGTCTTCATCCTCGCCGGACAGTCCAACATGGAGGGGCATGCGGAAGTACGCACTTTTGACTATATCGGCAAGGATCCGCTTACGGCGCCCATTCTTAAGGAAATGCGCAATCCCGATGGAACCCCTCGGGTATGTGACAAAGTCTGGATGTCCTATTTGACCGGTCCTTATGATGGCAGTGCAAATGGCGAGGGGCTAGGTAAATTGACCGCCGGCTTTGGAGCACGAGGAGATCAACCCACCAAGGATGGTGGCAAGATCGGTCCCGAGTTCACCTTCGGAATCTATATGGAAAAAGAGCTGAAGGAGCCGATCCTAATTATCAAGACCGCCTGGGGTGGCAGGTCACTCAACACTGAATTCCGTCCACCCAGTGCCGGGCAATATAAGCTGCCTAAGGTGATCCAGGAATTGTGGGACAAGTATCCCCAGGGTGCCCACGGGATTCCTAAAGCCGTAGACCGGAAAAAATGGCAGGATGAAAAGGATGCCGCCTCGGGTGTGTTTTACCGAATGATGATCGAGCATGTTAAAAAAGTACTGGCAGACCCCAAGCGGGTCTGCCCGGAATATGATGAGCAGGCTGGCTATGAAGTTGCCGGTTTTGTTTGGCTTCAGGGTTTTAACGATCTGGTCGATGGGACTACTTACCCCGGCCCCGACCAACCTGGAAAATACGATGTTTATTCAGACCTGCTGGCCAAGTTTATTCGCGATGTTCGCAAAGATCTATCAGCCCCGAAGATGCCATTCGTGATCGGCGTGCTGGGAGTCGATGGTGAAAGCAAAAATGTGAATTTCCGTAAGGCCATGGCCGCACCGGCCGCCATGCCAGAGTTCAAGGGCAATGTGGTTGCCGTTGAGACCGCTCCCTTCTGGGATAATGCCATTGCCGCCGCACAACCCAAGCAGGGCGAATACAACAATATCATCGCCACGGCGCATCAATTGAAGGCAGATGGCACGCTCGACAGGGAATGGAAATGGGAGAATGACTGGAAGTCAGTTGGCAAACCTCCAGAGGACCGAATCTGGCGCTTCGCTACCATTGATGCCACTGAGAAAAAGGACAAGATTGTGAAATATGACGGCAGGCGATTCCGTGACATCACGCTGCCAGCCGGGACGGAAAATTGGTACATGCCCGACTTCGATGACAGCAAATGGACATCCGGCAAGGCCCCCATCGGAAAGGGCGTCTGGAAACACAGCGGAATCACCTTGGACAAATT
>CAIWHS010000271.1 GCA_903912515.1 uncultured Planctomycetaceae bacterium | reverse complement strand
GACCATGACCACCACCACCAAGCAAGAATTGGTGGTTCAGGGCAGCAAAGTCAACCAGGAGCAAAAACAAACCTTCGTTTTTGCGTGGACCCCTGTGAAGCAAGAGGGGGACACTTGGACCCTGAAGCAAAAGATTGAAGCTGTTGAGATGGCCATCGACATCGGTGGGACCAAGATCGAATACAACTCGAAAAATCCAGCTGGCCCGGGTAATCCTCTAAGCGAGTTTTTCAAGGCTCTTGTTGGTGCCGAGTTCACCGTGTTGCTCGACACCAAAGAAAACAAGATTATCAAAGTTCTCGACCGCGAGGAGTTTGTGAAAAAGTTGGTGAATGCCAATCCAGCCATGCAGCCACTGCTTAATGGCATTTTGGACGAAAAAGCATTTATCGACATGTCTGAACCCACCTTCCGGGTTGTTCCCAACAAGGAAGTGGCACAGGGCGATTCTTGGGATCTTAAAAACACCCTGAAACTTGGCCCAATTGGTTCCTACCTGAGCGACTACAAGTACACTTACAATGGTAAAGTTGATGCCCTCGACAAGATTGGTATCACTGCAACCCTGAAGTACGAGCCAGGTAGCAGCAGTTCGGGCGCCTTGCCTTTCAAGATTGAAAAGGCTAGTCTCGAAAGCACCAAGGCTACTGGTGAAGTTTTGTTCGACAGCGCCAAGGGTCGGCCTGCTAAGTCATCCATGACTATGGAGGTCAAGGGAACCCTGACCATTGACATCAGCGGCACCAAAACCCCTGTGGAGCTGACCCAAAGCCAGACCACCACAACGGAAACCTCTGACACCAAGCCTGGTGCCTGATTTTCTCGGCGGGTCATTCACAAAGAAGTCGGGCGGGAGAAAAATCTCCCGCCCGACTTCTTTTTTCACATCTATTCGCTTAGGTATTTTGCCGGCTTCACTGCCGGCAAATGGGGGCCAATTAAGCTTTGTCGGCCAACGGATTTGCCAGCACCACGCCAGACTGCTGAGCCAAAATCTCTAATGGGATGAGGAGGTCAGGCGGCCACGGGGCATGCCAAACCATGTTTTCTCCTGTGACAGGGTGCTTGACGCCTAGCGTGTGAGCATGCAAGGCAATGCGCGGGAAATTCCCGCCATCGGGCCTAGGGCCGCCGTGCAATGGCCTGTCGTAAATACGCTCCGAGCAGAGTGGATTTCCCGCCTCCCCAAGGTGGATACGAATTTGGTGTGTGCGGCCGGTTTCTAGCTCGCATTCCAGCCAAGTGAAGCCTGTAAAACGCTGCACGATACGGACATGGGTCACCGCATGACGGGTATCAGGAGCTTCGGGACCACTCCCCCTGCGACCATCACCCCTATCGAGCATCAGGTGGCTTTTAATGGTTTGCTCAACGGCCTCTCCCCTGACAATGGCCCAATATTTTCGGACTATTCCATGGGCGCGAAACTGGTTGGCCAGTTCCGTAGCTGCCTTTTGGGTGGAGGCGAACACCACCAAGCCGCTAGTGTCCTGATCAATTCGGTGAACAGGCCACAGTTTGGGCAAAGGCGCCTGAGGGCCGCCTGAGAGCTGGCGACGCAGCATATCTTGCAGGGTTGCTGGCAGAAAGCTTCGGGCTCTCTCGCCGAATTCGGCGGCCTCGCGAGCACTGCGCTGGGTTGTCAACCCGGCAGGCTTGCGCACCACGACCATTTGGTCATCCATGAACTCAATGACGATGGCGCGGTCGCGCGAAAGTTTTTCAGTTTTAGGGGCCTGCCTTGAAGCTTGAGGCGCAGCCCTGCCCTGTTGTTGGGAAACGGGCCTGCCATGGGGCCGGGCGGTAGAGGCAATGGTGAATCTTTCGCCTGCAACCAATCGCCTTGCCGGGTCAATCACCGCTTTTCCCCTGACTGACAAACGGCCCGAGGTGATTAAATCGAGTGCCGTGCGCGGGCCCAGAAGGAATCGATCGCGCAGCCAGCGAGACAATGTCCAGCCTTCCTCGGCCAGTCTTACCTCGTGATCACCTTCCCTCATTGCATCAACCGCCTTGTTCAGTGAAAGTTTCCCAGTTGGGGATATTTGCCAATTGTGTCAGGGACTGAGGAATTCCGCCTCGCTGATCCGGTCCGGATATCGAACATCTACCAGTTGTGCCTCCACCAGAAGCTTGCCGTCCCTGGTGGTAATCATTTTTACGGGGCGTTTATAAGCTCCCAGTTTGCGGAAATCGCCGTAGGTTTCCTCCTGAAGAACCGGCTTGCCTCCCACCAATACTGTGTGGGAAGTACGAACTAAATAGCCGGTTTCCCTGTCAAAACTCATACGCAAGGGCCTGCGCCCTTCCGCCCGCACCAAAAGCCAATCGACCAACCTATCGTTCACTAGGCCCTGCCCGGCCCATTCCAGACTGAAGCCTGATTCCCCTGCCAACGACACCAATCGCATGGCTTGTTGAATGAGCATGGTTTCCCTGAACTCATCCAATTGGGACTGTGGCATGGGCTGGGCCATGCCGTTGAAAAAAAGGGACGCCTTTCCCTTGTGCATTAATTGAACCAAGACTGTCTGGCCTTGGGTTCCCGCCATGAGGGTAACTTGATTGCGGAACCCCTCCGGCAAATTCATGACAGTTTCAGCCTCGAATGGTACCTCCCGGTCTTGCACTACCATCATACCCTTCAGCCTGACACGGTCCATGCGGTTGCGTGCAAGGGTTTCTATACCACCGTGAGCTTCAATCGCCCTAGCCAGCACAGCCTTGGCTTTGGCAATTGGATCTCCCTCGCCTGCTGGTGGGGTAGAATTTTGGCCCGAAGCCAAGTTTATGATCCAAAAACTGCAGGCAACTACCACGCTCATGGTGTAACTCCCACCCAGCCCTATATAGACCCGTTCACAGCGCAGCTATAGTACAGCAACTGGGTTCGCCGCAATCCGGCTCCAACGGGAATCAGGAATCGCCCTATGTCAAGCACCAGAAAGAGTTTGCAGCTTACAACACAACAACGGTGCGCCTTGGTGGATATCACCGGGAAGGTTTCCGACCTTTTAAGGCAAACGGGTATAGAGGATGGGATTGCAGTGGTCTACAGCCCTCACACCACAGCCGGCATCCTTATTAATGAAAACTGCGACCCGGATGTGGTTAGGGACACACTTTTGTGGATGGATGAGGCTGTTCCCAAAAACCACTCAGGCTTTCGCCACAATGAGGGCAACTCGGACAGCCATATTAAAACTAACATGGTAGGGAGCAGCGCCACTTTGATTGTGGAAAACGGCAGCCTTTGCCTTGGGACATGGCAGGGGATTTTTTTCGCGGAGTTTGATGGGCCCCGGACCAGACAGGTGTGGTGCAAATTTATCCCGGGCTAAAACAATGTATGGGTTATACTTTGCAGGCTCGCAGCATGTAGCTGGGTGGCAGCGGATCAAGCAAGGTGCTGGCCATTTGGCGAATTCCCATGGCCAATTGCAGGTGAAGGACCGAAACATCCTCTGTTCGTGCCCGCAAATCATTGTTTACCGCCACGAAAGCCTCGGGGGAGGCTAGATGGATCACCAAGACTCCTCCCGGCTTCATGGCGTTCCAAATGGGCTCGAGCATGCGCGGCACATCGATGCCTATTCCGCCTATGAAAACCGCCTCGGGTGAAGGCAGCCCTTGAAAGGCCTTGGGAGCGCTACCAAACACCGGTTTCACCATGGTGGCGTTGTAGCGCCTAAGATTGCTGGCCAGGCGTTGGAGATCGACCGGATCTTCCTCAATGGCGAAAACCTGGCCGGTCTCGATGAGGTTGGCCACCTCGATAGCCACCGACCCTGAACCAGCCCCCACATCCCACATGACGATTCCAGGTTTCAAACGCAGATAGCCTAACGCTATGGAGCGTACCTCAGCGGGAGTGACCGCTCGCCTTGCAGGGGCGTCCTCAGCATATTCCGCATCGGGATTTCCAAAACGCGCTCCCGAACGCTGGGTGGGTGCCTGAGGGGGGAAGGAGGGATCCCGCAGCAGAATTAAAATATTGAGCGGGTCGAATTTAAGGCTGGCAATTTCAGCCAAACTCCCCTGTGTGATCCGCTCCCTGGGGGTGCCCAAATTTTCGCAAACATAGGCATTGAAGCCATGGAGCCCCTTCTCCAATAACAAGCGGGCAACCACATCAGGGCCCACTTCCGGGGTGGTGAAAAGGCCCAAGGTTCCCAAGGTTCGGGCCAGATCTAACAGGCGCTCGACTGGCAAAGTTTGCAGGTTGCCCAAGTAGGCATCTTCCCAGCGCTCTTTGATGCGGGCAAATGCCAGCTGCATACTTGAAACATGGGGCAAAATCTCAAACCGGTCTTTGCCAAATTTCTCGCAAAGCCAACCGGCCAAACCATAAAACAAGGGGTCGCCTGAAACGACAATCACCAGTTTTTGGCTTTTGCCCAAACGGTCTTGAATCAGGCCATGAGTGAGGTTCAGGTCTGTCCCCAAGGGGACTTTTTCAGCCGAAAGGGAATCCAGCAGGGCAAGCGAATTACTTGGCGCAAGAATGCAATCAGCAATGGCCAAAGCATCTTTCTCCAAGGCACTCAGCCCGGCTAGTCCGTCACTACCCATACCGACAACAGGAATGCGCTGGTTCATGTCACCATCCTAAGGCTGGAGAGGGAGGTAGGCTCAAACCAACATTACTAGATTTGGCCCGTTCACTTTTTGCGGATTTTGAGGCCCACCTTTTTTTTCAATATTTCACGAAACCAAGCCAGTTCATCCGCATCACACTGGTCACACACTTGGGATCTTTGTCCATTTGGCACTTGCAGGTGAACCTCGCGGATATCATGCCCATCTTCGTTATACTGAACCAGGACTGCCTCCATATCGAGCGTGATCGGATAAGTTCCGGGCATTGGGAGTTCAATTCCCAAGACGGTGTGCCTGACTTCCAAGGTCCACCCCTGAGCATTATGGATAAAGCAGAAGGTGATGTTGCCCCGTATGAGCCTAAATTCCTCTTCGGTGATCATGAGAACTCTCATCCGGGTTTTTGCGGGAGCCTAACAACTTGGCCATTTTTAGGCTTCGCCCGTTACCATAATCGCAAAGGGCCAAGATCATCGCTACATGGATTGGCAGGCCCCAGGCAAACAATTAAGTAAAAAGGTTTTGGCATGTTTCCCGTCTTTTCTCAAGCAACCCTGCTGCCTCATCCTTTGGGAGTTGATTTTGATTCCTGCTTGAAAGGGGGCGTGCGGGCGGTAGAACTCTGGCTAACCAAGGTCGAAGAGCACCTGAAAAGCCACAGTGCAGGAGAATTGGCAAAACAATATGCCGATGCTGGAATTACCCTCACGGCAGCCAGCTACCAGGGTGGCCTTCTAGGGGGTGTTCCCGAAGCGCGAAAATCGCACCTTGATCACTTCAAGCGCAGGCTGGACCTATGCCAAGCGCTTAACATTAAATTGATGGGACTTCTGCCAGAATTGGTTCCAGCAGGAGCTCGAGGTAGCCATGAACGGCCCTCCGCCAGCGATTTGGCCTTGGCTGTGGAGCAGCTTGGTGAGGCAGCCGATTGGGCCGATGCCTATGGTGTGAAATTGGCACTTTCATTTCGCTTGGAAAGCCCGATACCCAACAATCTTCAAACCGCAATCATATTAGTGGAGGCTGCGAATCGGCCTAATTTGGGGGTGGGGCTGGATTGCTTCCCGTTTTTCAACGGGCCGAGCAAAACAGAAGACTTGGCATGGCTTCCTGCCGACAAGCTGTTCATCACGCGAGTCTGCGACATTGCAGGAACACCGCGGGAGCTTTCGCGCGAATCGGAAACCGTACTACCTGGTGATGGGGATTGGCCATTGAGCGGGCTGATCGGTCAGCTTCAAGAAAAGGGCTACACGGGCCCGGTTTCGGTGGAATTGGTTAACCCAAGGCTTTGGCAAGTCAAGCCCTCGCAATTGGCAGAGTTGGCTTGGAGCGCGGTGCTAAGGTTGCTGGGGCAGAGGGAAGGGATCTGATGTTCCACAAACAATGGCCGGGGCCATCCCATGCGATTCTTGAAATTTTTGACCATCCTGCTCGCAATGCCGCCAAGCCTTGTAGTCGCCCTGGAACCCGAGAAGTTCCTCCCGCCGGACACTGTTTTTGTCGCCATGGTCCGACCGAAACCGGTGATGGCTTCTGCACTGTTCAAAAACCAGGGTTGGGACGAACTGCTGAAAGCCTTGGTTGCTACCAACGGGCCGCCGCAGG
>CAIWHS010000270.1 GCA_903912515.1 uncultured Planctomycetaceae bacterium | reverse complement strand
CACGCTTTGGACCAGTGATCGCGGCCATAGTTGCGGTTGATGCCTGGTGTGCGGCCGAATTCGCTCACCACCATCACCAGCGTGCTGGATAGCAGCCCCCGCTGGTGCAGGTCCTCCAGAAGGGTTGCAAACGGCCGGTCAAACTCCGCCAGTTGCTCGATATGGAAATCGAAGTTCTCATGGTGCGTGTCGTAGTTGGTATGGCTGATCTTCACAAAAGGCGCGCCGCCCTCCAGCAGTCTGCGGGCCATCAGGCAGTGGCGGCCGAAATCGTGCGTGCCATAGCTTGCCGAAAGCTTGGCTGGCTCACTGCCCATATCAAAAAGGGCCTTCTTTTGCATCAATTGCAGGGCCTGATCATAGCTTTGGGTATAGGCTTCGGTCATGGCGCTTTTACGCCGGGCCAAAAATCGCTGGTCGGCAGCACGGCGCATTTCATGCCGCATCTGGTCCCGTTGGTA
Source organism: uncultured Planctomycetaceae bacterium (assembly GCA_903912515.1). Taxonomy (GTDB): domain Bacteria; phylum Planctomycetota; class Planctomycetia; order Gemmatales; family Gemmataceae; genus UBA6894. The sequence goes on along the minus strand of CAIWHS010000270.1, from coordinate 1,624 downwards.
CTCCATTCCTCCCGGCCTGTCGATGTTCTCGGGAGCCCGTCCGTCGCTGATTGTTACCGAGCCGTATTTGGGCCCCAGAAACGCTGCGTCTGCGGCGTTGGAACCACCACCACCACCTGGCACAATATTCAGGTATCCAGGCAAGGGGTTGTCCCCCTCTGCCACAAACTTTGCCGCCACCGACCCGATATGCGGATACTCGACCGAGGGCTCCTGCTTGCGCCCGGTGTGCATGATGTAATGGCCCTTGCCATGGTCATCCTCGGCGGTGTTCAACCCGCGCACCAGCGCCAAACGGTGCATCTGCATGGCGGTATGCGGCAGCAACTCGCAAATGTGCACACCCGGCGCTGATGTGGGAATGGCCCGGAAAGGACCGCCCGTGGGAGCCCCCGGCTTCGGGTCCCACGTTTCCAGTTGGCTCACACCTCCAGACAAAAACACCATCAACACCCGTTTGTGCTGTTTCGCCAACGGATTGGCCAAAAGGCTACCAGTACCACACGCTGCCGTGGCCACTCCCCCACCCAACACGCCCAGCATGCCGCGGCGGCTAAGGTTGTGCTCCACGGAGTTACAAGCGTAACGGGCCATCAGTCTGCTCATGCCAGAATCTCCCTATGTTTAATCCGTGGCGCGGTTAGCTCACAAAGCGAAATTCTGCCGAGCCCAGCAAGGCCCACAGCAGGTCGCGCAGGGCGGCTGATTTGTCTTTAGCTTGAAATGCCTTGGCCACCTCGGCCTTTTCCTCGGCATCTGGCATGCGGGTAAAAACAGTCAAGTAAATAGTCTCAGCCGCCTTGGAGGCGTCTTTCTCCTGCACCACCCGGTCCATCAAGTTGTTGGCCCTTGGGTTCAAAAGACCTTGCAGATGGCCATGGTTGGCCAGAAACAGGGCCTGATCCAGACGGGCCTCAAATTGGTCAGGGTTGCCCGCTGGTGCGGCAAGTATGTTCACAAATGGGGCCGACTGGCCTTCCAGCTTGGGCACTAATGTTTCAGGTACGGCCTTGGCCCCCAACGCTTTGCGCTCAGCATCCAGGAACCCGGTAGCATAAACCAGGCCCTGCCCCATCTGCTCTGGGCTGAGTGGGCGCACCCTTGCCACCATGAGCCGGTCCTCGGCATCCTTCGGCTGGTCGGGCTTGGCATCACCACCACGCTGGTAGGCTGCGCTACCGCAGATACCACGCAGCAATTCCTTGTGGTCATACTTGGCCGCCAGCAAAGCATCGGTCAAAGTTTCGAGCAGTGCCGGGTGGCTGGGCAAATTGTCGTCATGAATTTGGTCAAGCGGGTGAACAATTCCTTTGCCCATCATCTGGGCCCAAAATCGGTTGGCCAAATTACGCGCCAGAGCGCGGCCTTCGGTCAAATCTTTGGCCAATAGTAACCGGCGACTATGCTTCGGCACCCCGCGTACCTCCTTAGCGGGTGCGGAAATATAAAGCTGGTCTTTGGCGAGCATCGGGTCGAATCGTTGGGGGCCACCCGGAACACCAGGGGCCCTTTTGCGGGTTACCTTGGCCTTGTCAAAGACCGACTGGAATTCCACCTCACCCTCAGCCTTTTCCGCCAGCACCTTTTTCTTCAATTTCGGATCATCAAACAAGTAAGCGCGTTG
>CAIWHS010000269.1 GCA_903912515.1 uncultured Planctomycetaceae bacterium | reverse complement strand
TCTCGGTGCCCGCAGGCAACCTTTGGGGGCTACCAATTGCGATCGCTTTTGCGGGGCGTCCTTGGAGTGAGGCCACTCTTTTGAAAATTGCATATGGGTTTGAGCAGGCTGTCAAAGCGCGCAAGGCTCCAAGATTTTTGCCAACAGTGAAGCAGAAATGACAATTTTAGATTAGTAATTGTATTGCATAGCTTGAGCTGATTGCGTTGCTTGCCTTTGGGCTATGCAAAGCAGTAGGCCGTGAATAGGCATGGCTGGATACTAAAGCTCGTAACCTTCGATTTGGGCGTGCAGTTCGGCCCAGCGGTCCTCGTTGGCAGACAGCTCCGCAGAGACGGTTTCGATTTCTGCCAGAATGGTGAGCCCTTCCTCAGTGTCGTGAGTGATTTTGGATTTGGCTGTGAGTGCTTTCTTTTGGCTGTCGAGGCGGGCGATGTTTTTTTCAACTAGCTTGATTTCTTTTTCTGGATCGGCAGAACGCTTTGGGGTGGCTGATTTGGCCTGTGCTACCTCGGTGGGTGCTTTCGTTTTTTGGGAGGAAATTTCCCGCTCACCGGCTTCAATCTCGTCATTCACTCGGGTGACATAGTTCTGGTAGCTACCGTTGTAGTTCAGCACTCTGCCATCACGGACCTCGATGACGCAGGAAGCCACGCGGTTCATGAAGTGCCGGTCATGGCTGGTGAATACCACGGTGCCTTGGAAATCGACCAGCGCATCGGCCAGAGCTTCAACAGTATCGACATCGAGGTGGTTACCTGGTTCGTCGAGAATGAGGACATTGCATTCGCTAAGTAGGAGACTTGCCATACACAGTCGGGCACGCTCGCCACCGGAAAGGACGGAAATATCTTTTCGGGCGCTGGGGCCCCGGAAAAGAAAAGCGCCGGCGATGTCGAGAATTTCCTGATCTTTTTTGCCACGGGCGGCTTTTTGGTGGAGGTAGTCGAGAACAGTCATTTTGGGTGGAAGGCTTGTGTAGACATGCTGAGCATAGACACCCAGTTTGCAACCATGGCCCCAGCGTGCCTCGCCTTCAATCGGCTTGAGGGATTCGACAATGGTGCGCAGGAAGGTGGTTTTTCCTTGGCCGTTATCACCTACGATGGCCACGCGGGCGCCGTGGTCGATTTCGATGTTTACGTCTTTGGCGATGATGCGTTCGGGGTAGCCGATGGACATTTCCTTGCAGCGCAATGCTGAGCCCTTGCGCGGGTCCACTTTGGGGGCGCGGATATTGGCAACCGGAATATCGACCTCGATCTCGTTGAGTTCGAGTTTTTCAAGTTGCTTACTTTTTGATTGGGCTAGTTTAGCTGTGGAGGCCCGTGCCTTATTGCGCGCTATAAAGTCTTCCAAATGTCGCATTTTGGCAAGGATGGCTTGATTAGTGCGTTCTTCGTGTAGGAGCTTCTCTTTTTGGTGTTCGAGATAACCTTCAACTTTGCCGGGGAAGTAGTTGAGCTTGCCGCGGGATAGGTCGAGGGTTTGGTCGCAGGTGGCGGAAAGAAAAGCCCGATCGTGCGAGACAATGAGAGCGCCTGCGCGGAAGTCGCGCAGGAAATGCTCCAGAAGGATTTGGGTGCGAAGGTCGAGGAAGTTGGTGGGTTCGTCGAGAAGGAGGAGATTAGGATCGTGCAGCAGGAGAGCCGCCAGCTTGACACGGGTTTGCCAGCCACCAGACATGGCCGAGATGGGACCGTTCAGGTACGAGCCTTTCAATTCAAAACGCCCGGCGACCTCGCCGCATTTCCAATCGGGTTCGCCGCTGTCGCGCATGAGGAAGTCGAGAACGGTTTCGCCGGGATGGAAGGGGTCGTGCTGGCGCAGGTATCCAAGTCGGAGGCTCGGATGCAGGATGATCTCGCCACTATCGAGCTGTTCCTCGCCCAGAATGGTGCGTAGGAGTGTACTTTTGCCGGCCCCGTTTCGGCCCATGAAGCCCACTTTGATCGAGTCAGAGATGGTGACATCGGCGTTGTCGAGCAGGACTTGCTCACCGTAACTTTTGCAGGCTTTGCGGATGGTGATTAGAGGGGGCATGGCAGAAGAATCCAAATGCTTGCGGGCCAAAAAGCCATTATTGCAAAACCATGGGAAATTTGTCAGGGCGGATCAGTATCAGGTTTTTTGTTGAGAATGGCCGAAGGCCGCGAATCGTACAATTCGCGGCCTTCAGGGGTGTATTCCGGTTGGTTTCCGGCCTACTTTTTGAAGGTTAAACCAGGGTCGTTGGGGGGGCCGCCCACCATTTTGAAAAGGAAGGAGTTTTCCGCAAGCGCGGTGAGCTTACCCATGAGGGCTCCGCCGCTTTTACGGTTTAGCGCCATGAGATCCTCGTCTAGGGTGAAGGTGCCGTCGAAGGAGTCTTTTTTGCCAGACTTGTCCTCGATGGACCAAACGAAAGATCCATCGGCCTGAATGGTGAGGCCAATGGTGCCGCCACCGGGCTTTGGAGCCTTCCAGTTGCCGGTGATATCGAGTTGGATATCCTTGGCGGGTTCTGGCTCCTTGGGTTGATCAGCGGGCTTTTCCGGTTTTTCGGTGGGGTTGGCCGGAGTGCCCTCCGCTGCCTCGACGGGTTTATCACCGCCGGCGATCATCCAGAGGTTGCTCACCACGGAATCATCGGGCAGGAATTTCCTCAGTTTGGTGAGGACCTTTCGCGCCATCTCGGTATCACCCGCAGTTGTGGCATGGTAAGCCAACAAGAATAGCGAGGAGGCCTCGTTGGGGTTTGCGGTGCAGCGGTCCTCAAGGGCGTTGAGTTGCTTGCCGTAGACATTGATGTCTGGATAAAGGGAGCTGAGGGTACTCCAGTTCCAGCCTGGCCCGCTGGCCAGAAGTGCGTGGACTCCTGCAGCGGCCGGGGCGTACTGCCTAAGCGCGAAGAGACACAGGGCACGGAACTCGTGCATGACCGGGTCCTTGGGGAATTCCTTCATGGCCTGTTCGGTGGATACCAAGGCGGCTTGATAGTCTCCTTTGCGGAATTCCTCGGTGGCCTTGTCGAAGGTTTGGGCAGCAGACTCAGGGATGGGAGCCGGTTGTGCCGGGGGTGCGGAAGCATCGGTTTGGAGCGGTGCAGCCTGAACCACATTGACCACGGGTTGGGAGTAGTCGATGTAGGGTTGGCTCACCACGGCCGGTGCCGAGTAAAACGGATTGACATAGTTGCTGTAGCCGAAGTTATAGGCCATGGAGTTAAGCCCCCAAGCCCCGATTCCCAGCGCGGCGGCGGAGCCAAGGCCCCAGCCGACGGCATTGCCCCAGTTGTTGCCGCTCCAGCAGCCGTTGTACCAAGGGTGGTAGCCCTGGTTCCAAAGTGCGTAGTTGCCGCAGTAGGCGCTGCCATAATTGGCGGCGGCATTACCAAACCAGCCGTTTCGCCCCATGTAGGAGCCGTTGCCACCGTAACCACCACCACCCCAATTGCCATAGCCCCAATCGCCGCCACCGGTGCGGAAATTATTGACCGTGTTGTTCTGCTGGTTGAAGTTATTTTGGGTCTGGTTATTAACAATAGTGTTGATGTTGCCACTGTTGTTGATGCCTGGTTTCCAGTTGATATTGGGCCGGTTTCCATTACCGACATTGAAGCCGGAACCATTTCCCGAGCCACCGAAGTTTGGCCGGTTTCCATTGCCGACATTGAAGCCGGAACCATTGCCTGAGCCGCCGCCTGGACGGGTTGGCCATTGAATGGCGGGGCGGTTGCCACCCCCTGTGTTGCCGGGCAGTGTGGTGATGCCGCCACCTGGTCGGATGGCGCCGGGCAAATTTCCACCTACTGCAGGCCGGTTGGAAGTGGGCAAATTGCCGCCAATGTTCGGGCGGTTGTTGCCAGGAAAGTTAATGCTTGGACGGTTGCCGATGGTTCCGGGAAGAGTGTTGACTCCTCCTGGCCGATTTCCAACGGGATTGTTGATTCCCGGGCGAATGCCGACATTTCCTGGAAGGGTGTTGGCACCACCTGGGCGGTTGATGTTTCCGGGCAGGTTCACACCGGGACGCGAGGGGTTCGACGGCCTAAGGGAGGGCGAGTTGGGTGCGCCTGGGTTTGGCCTAATACCCGGACGGATGTTGGGATTGTTCAACCCAGGGTTGCCACTAGGGCGGTTAAAACTTCCAGGTGCTGTAGGGCGGGAGGCACCAAACCCGGGCATATTGGTTGGGCGATTCATTCCCGGAGTTGGCCCGGATGGCCTCATTCCCGGTGTGGCGGGGCGCGGTGTGGCGGGTCTTGCGGGTGCAGCGGGCCTTTGGTTCGGCATGGAAGGCCGTTGGCCGATCGACGGTGGAGTTGGCCTTCCTGCTGGGCCCGAGGGCCTTTGGGCAGGGCCCGCTGGGGTGGGTCGGGGAGCTGGTGCAGCGGGCCGGCTGAAATTGGGGGCGCTGGGGCGCGGGGCGGGCGCTGGCCTTGCTTGAGGTGCTGGCCTTGCTTGGGGTGCCGGGCCGGGTCGGGCAGCTGGGCCTCCGGGGCCTGGGC
>CAIWHS010000268.1 GCA_903912515.1 uncultured Planctomycetaceae bacterium | reverse complement strand
GGGAGCTGGGATCAAGCTGTTGGCCTGGGGCTATTTTGGGTTCGGGCCAGAAGGAATCGCGCTTGGCGGCGGTTTCGGTATTCACCGACCAGCCAGACTTGGTCGCAGAAAGGCAAAGATCTCCTGCTTGTGCTGGGCCGGGCCCGAAGGAAGAACCATCTTGAAGCCATTGCTCGGGCAGCAGGCTGGAATAATTGACCAAGGTTTTGGTGTTGGCACTGATTGCAGGCCCTGTTTTGGAACCTGAGGCCACCAGCAGGGCCAAAGGATCATCTGCCTTCAGATCGGGTGAGGCGGCGGCTTTCACCAGCTTTTCGAGCCATGCCTGATTGAGTTTATCGAGCGTGGCCCGCTGGGCTATGGCTGTACGGGCCTCATCTGAGTTGGCTTTGCCTTTGAACTTGGCGGCCAATTCGTTGGTGGCGGCCTGCAACTGGGGCCACTGCGCAGCCAACGGTATCAATTCGACCTGCAGTGCAGCAACCAAATTGGCTTTTTGAGCCCGGCGGGTGTTGACCAATTCGGCGGATAGTTTTTTCTCAGCCTCGATGGCATCGAAACGGACCAGCCTGTAGCGGGTGCTTTCGAGGACGGCGTAGAGCGCGTAATAGTCAGCGGCACTGATGGCATCGAATTTATGATCGTGGCAGCGGGCGCAGGCGACTGTCAAACCGAGGAATGTTTTCCCCAGAACATCGATACGATTGTCGAAGCGATCGGCTTCATCTTGGCGGACATCGACCGGGCTGTGGACTTCTTCGCCTAGGAAGAAAAAGCCGGTTCCCAGAACTGATTCATTGAAACCTTTTTCGGAGTTGAGGCGGGGTTTTTCCAGCAAATCGCCGGCCAGGTGCTCGGTGAGCAACTGGTCGTAGGGCAGATCGGCATTGAGGGCGCGAATGATGTAGTCGCGGTATTGCCAAGCGTTTGGTGTGTGGAAATCAAATTCATGACCGCGCGTTTCGGCGTAGCGAACGAGGTCGAGCCAGTGACGGCCCCAGTGCTCGCCAAAACGGGGGGAAGCCAACAAACGATCGACCTGGTGCTGTAGGGCCTTGGGATCTGAATCAGACTCGAAACTTTGAATCTCTGTAGGGGTGGGAGGCATGCCTGTGAGGTCGAAAGTGAGCCTTCGCAGCAGGGCGGCCTTGGTGGCGGGAGGGGCCTCGCTTACGCCATGAAGCTGCCTGACGTTGGCAAGTAACTGGTCTACTGGGCTATCTGAGGCGGCTGAAAGACTCACTTTGGGAAGATTTACTTTGGCAAGCGGGCGCCAAAACCAATGGGCGGACTTGCGGTCATTCATATCAAAAGATTCTTTTATCCCGGCTGATGCGACGGTGTTTCCTGGCCAAGTGGCGCCATCTTTGACCCAGCGAGTCATATCGGCAACGACGGAATCGGGCAGTTTGCCTTTGGGTGGCATTTGCAGGTCATCTTGGTAGCGGATGACCTTGATGATGAGGCTCTTTTCCGGATCACCTGGAATAATCGCCGGGCCGGATTCGCCGCCCTTGAGCAAAGCTGCCCGGCTATCGAGGCGAAGGCCGCCCTTCACTTTGCGGCCCTCGCCTTCGGAATGGCATTTGAGGCATTGTTCTGCCAGAACCGGCCGGATTTTATTTTCAAAAAAGTCTTCCAGGGGGCCAGCCCATGCCGAGATGGGCAGTGATGCCAGAAGCATGGCGGCGACGCAACGACCTAGTGGCATGCGTTTGATCCTTGGGAGGCCGGGATTCCGGCAGGGCAGGCACAGCACATACAGAAACAAACAATCAGGCTATATCAGTGTACCTGTTTGAATGGTTTGTAGCAAAGGCCGGCCGGTCAAGGATTTTGGTTGGAATGGATGGAGGTTTTGTGGAATGATGGTTATTCGGATGGTTTGGAATTAACAACCCGCTTGTGATTGGGCAATATCGCCATGAATCGTTTGCATTTTGGTATTTTTTCGCTGGCGGCAGCTTGGATGGTCACACTTGCCCCGAGTGTGGTCACGAGCCAGCAGAACAAAAACATAGAAGAAGCGCTCAAGCCGAAGCCCAGGCCCAAGAAAGAGCCACTTCCGGGCAGCGCCTTCCCCTTGCAAGTGATTCAGGGTGAAAAAATCGCCTTGATTGGCAACAGCACGGCTGAGCGGTTCAACCTGTTTGGCCATTTTGAAACCCTCGCGCAATTGCGGCATGCAGGCAAGAATCTGGTGATCCGCAACTTTGCCCGGCCAGCAGACGAGGTTGGAAACCGTCAGCGGCCCAGCGACTACACCAAGATTGATGACCCGCTATTGGCTTTTAATCCCGATACCTTCTTGTGCTTTTTCGGGTTCAACGAATCTTATAAAGGAGCTGCGGGCGTTGCTGAATTTGAGCAGGCTTATGAGGCATTCCTGGATGAATATGCGAAGAAATACGCCCGGGACGACGCGGGTAGTGCACCGCGATTTGTGCTGATATCGCCCATCGCTTTTGAATCGGCAGGGCCACTGCTGCCCGAAGCTGGCAAACGGAATGCGGAGTTGAAGCTTTATGCGGACGCAACCAAGCGAGTGGCAGAGAAGCGCAAGTTACTCTTTGTTGACCTATACGGGCCGACCGCAAAAGCGATGGAAAGCGGCAGTAACGGGCGGTTGACCATCAACGGTTGCCATTTGAACGAGGCTGGTGACCGTGTGGTTGCCGGCATTTTGGACTTTGGGCTATTCTTTGACGCGCGGTCGGGAGGCACTGTTCCTGGGCGTTATGAAAAGTTGCGAGCGGCAGTGAATGACAAATCTTGGGTGCACAGCCAAGACTATCGGATGCTGAACGGATGGTATGTGTATGGCGGCAGGCGGACCTGGGACACGGAGACATTCCCCCGGGAGTATTTGAAAATTCGGGCAATGGCTGCAGTTCGGGACCAATATGTGTGGGATATAGCCACTGGCAAAGAAGTGGCAGCGAAGCCTGACGACTCGAAAACGGGTGATTTGTTCACGCCCCAAACGCGTTTTGGCGTGCCCAACCAGAAATACAGCGAGAACCAAGAAGGTGGGCCCAAAATATTGCCACCTGACGAATTGATCAAAACCTGCACGGTTCCGCCTGGCTTCGAAATCAAGCTCTTCGCAGACGAGAGCAAATTTCCGGAGATAGCCAAGCCGGTTCAGATGAGCTTTGACGCGAAAGGGCGTCTGTGGATTTCGACGATGCCTAGCTACCCGCTTTGGAAGCCGGGCGACCCCAAGCCCAACGACAAGCTGGTGATTCTGGAAGACACCGACAACGACGGCAAGGCCGACAAAAGCACTGTTTTTTATGACAAATTGCACTGCCCCACCGGCTTTGAATTTTTCAACGGGGGGGTGTTGGTGACTGACCAGCCTCGGATTTTGTGGCTGAAGGACACGGATGGGGATGACAAAGCAGATCAGGTTGTCCATGTGCTGGACGGTCTTGCCACCGAGGAT
>CAIWHS010000267.1 GCA_903912515.1 uncultured Planctomycetaceae bacterium | reverse complement strand
TTCTTTCCCCCACCTTCATTTCCAATCCTTATAACATCATACATCATAAAAGGACAAAAGTGTCCTAATTCCAAATCGTCTTGCGTGATTTGACCAACAACTTTTCAATTCCCCAAGATTGACCTGCATTTTTGACCCATAGCAACCTTCCTGTTTGAATAACACTGCGCCACACCTTCACTCCCTCCAGGCCCCTGCAATGCCAGCATCGATCCCTCACCCGATGCCATTGCCCGCCCTGCATGTAGCTGACCAATTGGCAACCCAAGAAGCTCCTCCCCACCAAGCCCTGCAAACTTTGCGCAAACACCAACCCCCCGAGGTTGCCGCATGGGCTTGGGAAATGGCCCTGGTTCGGCAGAAAGCTGTGCTGAAAGGCCTCGATGGCCTCCTCTTCACCCGCGAGGCCTTGGAGCAAGCCACCAGACAGCAGTTGGCAGCCCACAGGGCCAAACGCTTTCAAGGTCTGGGCCCGTTGATTGAACTCGGTGCTGGTTGCGGTGCTGACACCTTGCACTTGGCCCAAGTTGCCAAAGGCATTGCGGTCGAACTGGATCCAATTAGAGCAATTTATCTGCATCACAACCTGCAAACCCGCAACCTCAGCCACAAAATGCTGGCCGTTCGCGGCAATGCCGAACAGTTTGCTGCCCGCCATTTCGCCTGCGGCTTCGCTGACCCAGCCCGGCGCGAACAAGGCAAGCGCCTGTTAGACCTCAACGCCTACTCCCCTTCCCTTGCCAGACTGATGCACAATCTGCCTGGCCCGTGCGCCATCAAGCTGGCCCCCGCCCAAAACCCGGATGAGCTTTTCGCCTTGGCCAATTCCGCCTCGGTTTCCCTCGAATGGGTCGGCTGGCTGGGCGAATTAAAAGAGCTAGTGCTGTGGCGGGCTATACCCCTTCAAGGCAAACGCGTCGTCACGCTATTCCCATCTGGCGCAACCCTGGCCTGCGATGCCACCCAAGCCCCGCCCTGGCCTGAAGCAAAATCAATCGGCAATATCCTCTACGATCCACACCCTGCGGTTGTCCGTGCCAACTTGGTCGGCTTGCTCGCCCGGCAAATCGACGCCTTTCCCTTGGATAGCCAAATTGCCTTTTTATCGGCAAATTCACCAACTCCCACCCCTTTCGGCAGGGTCCTTGAAGTGCTCGAGGCTTTCCCCTTTTCATTGAATAATATCCGATCCGCTCTGCGGACTCACAAAATCGGCCATGTAGAGATTGTAAAACGCGGCTCCGCCATTGATGCTGTCGCCCTGAAGAAAAACTTGAAGGCACAGGGCGACATGCACGCCACCCTAGCTCTCGCCCGTGTAGGGGAGAAGCAAATGGGAATTCTTGCCAAGCCCCTTCCGGGTTTCAATCAAATAGTCGTGCAATGAAAAATGCCGCTGTGGCCGCGATACCTCCGACCAGCACCGTCTGCCAGGCACTGCGCAACGGATGCGGGGTTGTGAAGCGTCCTTTTATATAACCAAACACAAAAAGAGCCAAAAGAGTGACCAATACACTGACATATAGAGCGGTATAGACTTGATTGATGAAAAAATAAGGGCTCAATGGCACTACGCCGCCGGCAATATAACTCAGCGCGATGGTCAAGGCACTTTTGCGAGCCCGACCAGGGTCGGGCTCTTCAAGTCCCAGCTCAAAACGCATCATGAAATCCACCCAAGCCTTCTTGTCCTTGCGGATGGCATGCACCACCAATCCTGCTGTCGCTTGATCCAAGCCGTATTTCTCCAACACCTCGGCAACCTCTGCTGCTTCCTTTTCAGGAACTTCCTCCACCTCTCGCTCTTCCCGTGTTTTTTCTGACTTGTAATGCTCCGCATCGGTCAAAGCCGCCAAATAACCCCCAAGACCCATTGCGATGGCCCCCGCAGCCACCTCGGCGAGGCCGGCGGTCACGATAATCCCTGTTGAGTCGGCAATTCCGGCAAGCCCTGCTGCCAAGGCAAACGGAACCGTCAGCCCGTCCGACATGCCAATCACGATGTCCCGCACGGTTTCCGACGAGGTGAAATGCTGCTCCACATGGGGCAAGTGGGGAATATTGGTCTGCGAATGGGGCACGGGCGTTCTCCAAAAATGAGCGAAGATGTTATTTTTAGCCATCCAAAGTGCTAGCGAGAACTCGAAGGGCGGTTTTTTGCCAAAAAGCTAAAAAAAACTGAAACAGAAACTCCCTCGGCGGCAACTGTTCCATAGAAGCAGCAACCAGGAATCCTATGGCGGGAATTGAATCCGAAACCATTGCCCGGTTGCTGGCTGAACATGGCCCGCGGTTGCTACTGTTTGCCCAAACTTGGAGCAAAAACCCTAGCGACGCTGTTCAGGAGGTGTTTGTGAACCTAGCGCTTCGCTCCAATCTGCCGGAAAATCCGGTCGCCTGGCTGTTTGGGGCAACCCGCAAACGCGCCTTGCATTTGGCGCGGGGCGAAGCCCGTTTGGCACGCCGCCAACAACTTGCCAGCCGCCCTGAGGCAACCCCTAGCCCGGGCTGCCTCGAATCCGAACAGAAACTCGATGCGGAAACCGCCCTGCAACTGTTGCCAAGCGATTTGCGCGAAATTGTCATTGCCCGTTTATGGGGCGGATTAAGTTTTGAGGAGGTTGGCAAATTGGTAAACCTCCCTTCTGCCACCGCTTGGCGACGCTACGACGAGGCACTCGATCTCTTGAAGCACCACTTGGCCCAAGGGGAAAGACCATGAACCCCATCGAGCAAAAATTGCAGAGCTTAGCCTTGCCCACGCTTCAGGACAAGTTGCGGGATCGGGTTCTGTTTGAATCTGGCCTGCGGCAGGGGCGCCGGGCAGCCAGGCTGTGGCAAACCGTTACCGTCGCCTTGGCTGCCACGCTTGGCTTGAGCTGGTTGCCTATGCGCGCACCATTCAATCGCGATCCAAACCAACCAGATGTCCAGGTGGCTGTTGAAATCGCCCAACCTGTTCCTGAGCCCATTGAAAGTAAGTCAAAAAACATTGATTGGCTCGCTGGTTTTCTGGCTCAGGTGATTTCGAAAAAAGAACTCGAAATCGAACGCGCCACACGCATGGACATGCTAGAGCCACTGCTACCACCGGTATGGGCAACACCTACCAAGCAAACGACCCGCCTTGAATCGATCAACATTCTAATCAATAACGAGGACCGCTGATGTGTTGTTTCATAATGGCATTCACGCTAGCAACAAACTGCCCATCCCAAGCAAACGAGGCCAACCCTAAGCCGGCTTGGGAAAAGTCTATCTCCCTACAACCGGCAAAAATCCCTTACCGGGCTTTGGCGCATCCACTGCTGCCGCAAGCCGGGGATCTAGTCGGCGGCAACGCGGCGCTGTGCTATTACCGCGCCTTTTCCCCAGAAGCCTTTTCGCACAGTCGCAACAACAAGGATTGGTGGAAAACGGAAGAGGCTTGGTCCAAGGCAACCTTAGCCCAACTGCCCCAAAAGGAAATGGAATTTCTGCTGCGCTATTGGCCTTTGGAACAAATGGAACTGGGGGCTAGGCGCAGTTATTGCGACTGGGAGCTTACAGATCGTTTGAAAAAAGACGGTTTTTCTGCCCTCCTTCCCGATGTGCAAGGTTTACGCGAATTAGCTCGTCTGATGAGTTACCGGATTCGACTTAAGTTGGCAAAGAAAGACCATGAAGGTGCCCTGCGGGACATCCAAACCCTGCTAGCGATGGGCAGACATGTGGGGGACGGACCAACCCTGATCACTCATCTGGTGGGAGTCGCCATCTGCTCGATCGCTTTGGAGCGACTGGAAGAAGGCATGCAACAACCAGGCTTCCCCAGTGTCCACTGGGATTTATCCGTCCTCCCCGTCCCGTTCATAACGCTGGAAACCGCTTTGGGCGGCGAACGCATCGGCGCGGAATCACTTCTTTCCATCCAGGATCTGGAACGGGTGATGACCAGGGAAGAGGCCAATCAAGTAATGGGCAAGTTCATGACACAGTTAGGAGTGGCGATTGGGGACTACCGAGACTTTCAGTCGGTATTTTTTGCGATCTCGTTAATTTCCTACACTCAATCCAAGGAATGGCTGATCAATCAGGGCACCCCGCCGGAAACCGTGGAGAAGATGCCCGTCGCTCAGGTGGTGATGCTACGCATGGCGGGGGAATTCAATCGCGAAAGGGATGAGTTGTTCAAGTACGCCAACCTCCCACTGTGGCAGGCTGCACCTTTTCTTGAAGAACTGGAACGACAAAACCGCCCCGGGATGATGGGCCAAGGAGCCTCTAAAATCCTGGCCAGGCTTCTTCTACCAGCTCTTTACGCAGTTTTCGAGGCCCGGGTGCGGCTGGACCGGAAAATCGCGGCCCTGCGGCAGTTAGAGGCGTTGCGCCTTTACGCGACGCAAACAGGCGGCCTACCGGAAAAGCTGGAGAACACCAAACTTCCCCTTGTTTTGGACCCAATGCATGGCAAACCATTTGAATACACGCGAAAAAGTGCAACCGAGGGGGTTTTAAGAGGAATGCCAATGCCCTTGGATAAAAAGCCCGTTGGATTGAGCAATACTGTGCATTACGATGTTCAATGGAAGAAG
>CAIWHS010000266.1 GCA_903912515.1 uncultured Planctomycetaceae bacterium | reverse complement strand
TGGCCCTCTCCCGCTGGATCTACCATCACGAGACCATTCGACCCAGGCGCGGCCTGAAAAACCTGCTAGTCACACTACGTGTTCTGGCTGTTGCCTCGTTGGCCTGGTTGGTCCTAACACCCATAGGCTGTTCCGCCAAACTCGAGGGTGAAACAACCCGCGCCGTGGCCGTGGTGCTCGATGATTCGCGCAGCATGGCCCAAATCGATCTCCCAGATGCCACCAGCACTAACCCGGAGGCTACCGCTGCTCCCAGCAGGCTCGAACAGGGTCGCGCCCTGCTGGGTGCCAATGCAGGAGCATTGGCCCAGAATATTGCCGCCAAGGCTCCAATTCGCTTCTTCAGCGCTGGCGATACCCTGCGCACCCTCGATTATTCCCCCCAAGCTTCCACCGTTACTCCTTGGGACAACTGGCAGGCTATTGGTAACCGAACGGCACTGGGCGAGGCCATCACTGAATTGGTGGCCCGTCAAGCACCGCCCGGGGCAATCGTTGTTTTCACCGATGGCCGCCAAAACTCCGGTCCTGACCTGCCCGCCGCCTGCAAGGCTGCCGCCCAAGCCGGTATTGAAGTGCATCTGGTAGCACTGGGTGCCCCCGAACCTGCGGCAATTTTTCTGCGCGATTTGGAACTGCCCGAAGTACTGCAGGTTGGTGAAAAAGCTGTGGCCCGCGCTCGCCTGCGGGCCGTGGGAGTCAACCCGGACGACAAAAACGCGGTTGTCGAAGTGACCGCTGAAATCAATGGTGTGGAAGTGGCCACCGAGCGCGTCACAGCTTTATCGGCACCAGGTGCAGAACAAACCATCAGCTTAGCTTTTGTCGTTCCCGGCTCTGCTGGCGACAAAACCACCCCCAATGAGGGGAAAATCATCCTCAAGGCCCGCCTGACCGGGTCGACTCGCCCCACCGCCCCCGGTAGACTCGAGCGGGCCGTCCGCCTCACCGACAAGCCCGCCCGCATCCTGCTGATCGATGGCGTTCCACGCTGGGACTTTCGCTTCCTGCTCATGCAACTGGTTCGGGAAGCTCCAGCCGGTTTGGCTGCACCCGATACCCAAAAAGGCCCTATCCGTCCCGCTGGCTCGGGGGTAGCTGTTTTGCCTTCTTTTGTCCTGCTGACGGGTGATAAAAACCTGGTCACCCAGGAGCCATTTCTGCCCGCCTTGCCACCCCGCGATGAGCTGATGCGTTTCGATGCCATTTGGCTGGGCGATGTGGAGCCAAACCGCCTCGGCCCCGACGGCGCCGAAACCATCCGCCGCTTTGTCGAGGAAGGCGGCGGACTCATCCTCCAGGCCGGCCCCTCCTTCCAACCCCGTGGCTGGATCGGCACACCCTTGGCAGAATTGCTACCCATTGAGCCCGACTTGTCCAAAACAGGCAACCCGTCCCAAGACCCTTTTCACCCCCAACTCACCAGCGAAGGTTTTAGCAGCGATGTGCTCCGCTTGGCCGATACAGCCGAGGCCAGCCGCAGGTTACTGCAAGAGTTGCCGGGTATTCAGTGGAACGCCCCGGTCAACCGCCTCAAGCCCGGGGCCCGCATGCTGCTAAGCCACCCCACCAGACGCTGTGCCACTGGCCTCGAACCGCTGCTGGCCACACAGTCCTATGGCCGCGGCCGTGTCGCATGGCTTGGCACCGACGAAACCTGGCGCTGGCGAAAAGATACCGGAGACACTCACTTTGCCCGCTTTTGGACCCAGTGGCTGGTTTGGGCCGCTGCCTCCCGCAGCAATCCGCTGCGCCGTGTCCGGCTGAGCATCGACAAGACCGACAGCTTTGTTGGCCAAACCGGAGAACTTCGGGCCCGCGTCCTCGACAGCTCTCTCGCTCCCGATGGCCGAACCCGCCTGCCGGCCGAAATGGTGCGGATATCAGGACCTGACCCTGCAGAAAACACCGCCGGGCAAAACAGCCGCGAGGTCGAGTTGCGCGCGGTAGCCGGGCAGCGTGGCGAATTTGCCCTCACCCTGGTACACGATCAACCCGGCCGCTTCAAACTGCGTCTGCCAGGTGACGATGGTCCGGGAGTGGAATGGACCGTAGTGGCCCCACCCGACCCCGAAGGTCCCGGTGGCATGGCCGAAGGGCTGCTGCGTGAAGCGGCCAAACAGGCCGGAACCGCCCTGCTTTTGGGAAACGATGCCATGGATTTACCCCAACGCCTCAATCCCGGCAAACAACCCTGGCGCATGACCGCTGATCTACCCAAGCTACACCCCATTTGGTTTGTACTGCTGGTGGCGGCACTGGGCCTCGAATGGGCCCTGCGCCGCCAAAACCAAATGAGTTAATTCCCCGCCATGCATATAAAAACACGTAAGGAGTCCACTTAATGCCTGAGCCGGTGCCACAGCCCGACAGTAGCTGGATGCTGGCGCCCGTACGCGCCCGTCTTGCCGCTTTGGCACGGCAAGAACGGCTTCACCGGGCCATGCTAGGTGCGGGCAAGTGGGTTGCCACCCTCGCCCTCACTCTGCTGGCACTGATGCTGGCAGACAACCAACTCGATCGTCTCGCACCGCTCGATGGCACACCTGTTTGGCTTCGGCTAATCATGCGGTTCATCCTGATGGCACTGGGTGTGTACCTTGCCTGGCGGTGGATGATTAAACCCGCTTGCATGGCCAAGCTAGACGAAAACACACTGGCCGAAAGTGTTGAAAAAACCAACCCAGCCTTCAACCACAGCCTGGTCACCGCCCTGGCCTACGCCCGGGGCACAGCCATGCCCGCCCATGATGCGTTGGT
>CAIWHS010000265.1 GCA_903912515.1 uncultured Planctomycetaceae bacterium | reverse complement strand
CCGAGGGGATCACCGAGGTTGTCGGGGAAACGGTGCGCGAGATGAACGAGGAGGGGCACACCTTAACCGCGGCCGAAACCGAGATGAATGTGGGTGTTGAAGGACTGGAAGCCGAGGTCCCCACGCACACATTGGAGGCGGACGGGTCGATGGAGACCAACACGGCCCTTTTCAGTCTTGCGGCGGACGGCATGCAGACCATGGAAGCTCCCATTGCCATGCAGGAATAGTCTCCGGAAAAAAACTACCCTATTTTATGGGAGGACCCATGATTGGTGATTTGAATGGTTTTTTCAAATCCATTGAAGATGTAAAAGGATCCATCCGGTCCGCCCTCCATGCCGAACCGAGAGGAGAAGTCCTGGAAACTTTCCAGGGTTTGCTGGCGCTCATCGATTCGCACAAGGAGAAACTGATGGTGGAAGGCCCAGCCGCCTTCCAAAAGGCCAGGGAAAAGTTGGCCGCCGACAAGCAACAACTTGCCGCTCTTTCCGGCAAGGCAGAGGGATTGTTTGGAAAAATCAGGGAACTGATTTCAAAATGTGATGTAGTGGCAGAAAATGGACGGGCAATCGTGGAGAGCGGCAAGGGAAAACCGATCCCCCCACCCAATCGCCCTCCCAAAATAACCAATCAGAAGAGACCTAACCTGGCATTCACTGGTGGTGATGCTCTTAGGGACATCCTTTGCACGCAAAAAGTAGCCGCAAAGGTTCCAACGGGCCTGCGCACCCATGGCAACATCTGGGAGAATTGGGCACCGGTAACACCCCCTGCGCGCGAGACAGAGGATGATGATTTGGAGGAGTTCGACCGGGAGGAGGAAGATACCAATTGATTTCCGAGTATTGATGGATTTGGAGGCCACGGTTTTGGGAAAGGCACAGTTTCCCTGGCCGTGTCGGTCGGTCCTGTCCCCGCGGGAAGATTGAATCTGGTAAGGTGAAATTCAAACCCCGGAGGTTCCGGCCCGTGACCCAATTTTCCCAAGCCAACTCCCCCCTGCAGGTATTCACACCGCTGCCGGATAATACCCTGCTTGCCACCCGGCTGGTGGGCCGGGAGGCCATGGGTGATACTTTCGATTTCACGGTGAGCCTGATCGCGGCACTGGGTACCCCGATTGATTTTTCCCAGTTGCTCGGCCAATTCGCCTATGCGGTTGTGTCGCTACCGGGTGGCGCAAGCCGAGTCTACCACGGCCTGATCTGGGAGTTCAGGCAGTATGATAGCGATGAGGTTTTCGACCACTATGCCATGGTGCTCAGACCGCGGAACTCCCAGCTTGGTTTGGTGAAACGGTCCAGGGCTTTCCAGAACCAGTCGGCAAACCAAATCTTGGCTGAGCTGCTGGCCCCCTTGGATACACCAGTCGGTTGGAACACCCAGCAGTTCATATTGCCGCAGCCCATCCGGGTGTACTGCACCCAGTACCGGGAAACCGACCTGCAGTTCCTGCGCCGGCTCTGCTCCGAATCCGGGGTGACCTACTATTGGATTCACCGCGAAGGCAACCACTGCATTACTCTGAGCGACAACACCCCCATCAATGCGCCGGATCTCGGACCGATCCCCTACCAGCGGCAAACCAGTGGCACCGTCGAGGAGACGGGCATCCACTCCTGGCATCTGAGCCAATGCCAATCGATCACCTCCGCCCAGGTGCAGGGCAGCCAGTTCGAGGTATTTAACCAGGAGCTCCAGTCCACCACCAGCGTACCCGCCGCCATCACAGCCGGCAGCGTGCCCCTCAAGCCGTTCGGGTTCCCTGCACCGTGGCAGGAAGACGAGCTTGCCGCAAGCAGGTTCTTCGATTCCGTGACGGTTTTTGGATCTCCAAATCCCGATGCCATCACCGACATGTACACCGTTCAGGCCGGGCAATCCAAGATTGCCGCCTTCGCTGGTGCCAGTGGGAGCGTTCGGGCCTTTGCAGTGGGCGATTGTTGCCAACTGACCCCGGGGCATTCCTTCACGCTGACCGGGCACCCCAACCAGAGCGGTCAATGGCTGGTGGTGTCGGTTGAGCACACGGTGGAGGTGGAGGGCCGTTATTGGGCCGGCGAAGCGTCAGCGCTGAAGACCGAGGCCCGGGCCGAGTGCGCGCCGCTTTCCTTGCCGCAATACATCTGGCCAATAGTGCCGAAGCCCAAGATCGGCGGGGTTTTGACCGGCATCGTCATCGGGCCGGAAAACAACGAGATTTTCATGGACCTGTACGGCCGGGTGCAGGTGCGTTTTTGGTGGGACCGCGACAACAGCACCACCTCCTGCTGGATCCGCGTGGCGCAGGTCTGGGCGGGCAACGGCTGGGGTGCCTGCTTTTGGCCTCGGGTGGGCCACGAGGTGGTGGTGGACTTCGAGAACGGCGATCCGGACCGGCCGATCATCGTTGGCAGTGTCTACAACTCGACCAACATGCCGCCCTACCCGCTTCCAGCCAGCCAGTATATCGCCGGGTGGAAGAGCCTGACGGAAGGCGGCGACCCGACAAAGAATTTCCACCAGATACTGATGTCGGACGAGCAGGGAGCCGAAGTGGTGCACATTCATGCGGAGAGCATGTTTGTCGCCCACCAGGAGAACACCCAATTCAACCGGCGACCGAGCCAGGAAATCAACATTCAGGGGTGACCGACCATGCCGTTATGGGATGCAGTGGCGATGGGACTCGCCGGCAAGGGAATCAACCCGGAGCGCAACGGCGTTCCCATGATCAATAACTCCTACAATTGCTATGTGGGATCTGTTTTGGCTTTTTATATTGGCGAAGGTCGTGTCACCGCCATCTATGGCGGCGAGACGAAGCTGGTCTTCGATTGGGAAAGCGTGTTGGGTAAATGGGCCGGTGGTAGTGAATTCAAATGGCTTGGCGACCTCAAGACCGCAAGGAGACTGATGGGCGGTGGTGACACGACCCTGGTCCTTGGCCCGACAAACAAACTAAATTATTACGGGTCTGATTTGGCTGTGAATAGGGCGCGGGATGAATTCAAAATCACCTGGAAAACCATGGCGCAAGTTGATGGTGTATCGACAGATATTACAAAGACGGCAGATGTCCCTCTAGCAATCAAATGTATCCTGGCACTCGGTTTTATTGGTATTCTGGCGGCAGCTTTGCTTTTAAGATATTGGTGGGGTTATTACGGTATCTCTTCCTCCAAGCCTCAAAGCGAACAGGAACAGCTTGCCTCCGTATTGATCCCAATGTTTGAGGGGTTGTGGCTAACGCTTTTATACACAGTGGAAACAATTGAATGTTGTATTTTGG
>CAIWHS010000264.1 GCA_903912515.1 uncultured Planctomycetaceae bacterium | reverse complement strand
GGGCAGCATGGAGTTATTGGATGCCAACACGCCCGCTGACCAGAAATGGAGCGAGGTGGGCAAGGTGCTGGGGCGGCTGATGGACAGCCTGCCTGAGCTGGAGAGTTATCAGGTGTTGTTGTTCGCGGAGGAGGCACGCTGGCTTTTTAACGATACAGGTTGGCGCAAATATGAGGCTGGTAAAAGTTCGGGTGAAGTGATTGCTTCGTTGGCGAAAATCAGGCCCAAGGGTGGCACCAATTTGCATCAGGCATTTGAGATGGCCTTCAAGCTGCGAGGAGATGGGTTGGAGACGGTTTATTTGTTGTCGGACGGGTTGCCCAACCAGGGCCCGGGATTGACGGTCACGCAGGAACGGACCTTGGCGGAGAGTCAGCGGGGAGAATTGTTGGGGCGTTTTATCCGCCAGGAATTGGGAGACAAGTGGAACCAGGCAACGAAACCTGAGTTACCACGCCCCGTGCGGATTCACACGGTGGGATTTTTTTATGAGAGCCCTGATTTGGGCTCGTTTCTCTGGGCCTTGGCAAGGGAAAACCGCGGGCGATTTGTGGGCATGAGCAGCCCCTGACAGTGGCCTTGCAACAGAAATTATAATGGACCGCCATGTCAAGCGAACCGATGACTCCTGAACCTGGGAAACCAATGGCAAAGCCGAACCCGGCGGAAATTCGCCCGCTGGGGCTACCTTATGGATCGGTACGGGCGCTTTTGAGCCTGATGGTGCTGGGGATGGTGGTGATTGATGTGCTGGTAGGCCGAAACCCGGGTGGGTTGGCAACCGTCGCTGACGAGATGGTGGAGGTGCTTTGGAGCGAGTGCCTGGTGATAGTGATGGCGGGTTATTTCACGACGAGGAAATTCGTGCGATTGCCCAATGATGTGGTGGAGCGTTTGGAAAAGGAAGGCGTGTTGGCAGTGGACCGGCCGCTGGGGCTGCCGCGCTTCACCATGCGGGTGGTGCTGATACTGGCTTTTGTGGCGCTAGCGGTGCACATGTGGCGAGAGAACCGACTTTTCGAAACCAAGTCGGCGCAAGTTTTGGGATTGGCTTTGGCCTTTTTGCTGGGTGGTGCTTCAGCAGTTGTGGCCCGATTTTTTGGGGGTGGGCTGGAAAGCGCGGGGCGTTTGTGGTGGGAAAACCTGAAGGCGGTTTTGGCCTTGGGAAGCGTTGCTGCTTGCATGGTGGCGTCATTGGCATTTGGCCTGGACCACCTGCCGACTTGGGCCACATCGATCACCATCTGGATGGTGCTGTTTTATTTCGGGTCTCGCTGAAAAAACGGACAAATGCCAAGGAAAATGGTGTAATTATTTTTTGGACTTGGCGGCTTTTACACGCGTGGTCTTTTTTGGCTTTTTGGTGCGATCGGCAACGGAAAGAGCCAAACGGGTCTTTTTCTTCTTGACCCGAGGGCCGCGGGGCGTGAATTCGGACATGCGATCGAAGGGAATGATTTGACCATCTGGAAGGTTGGCAGCCAGAACCTTGACAACCTTGGACCACACCTTTGCTTTTTGCAGTGCGCGCACCCGACGCCAGCAGGTCATGCCTGTGCCCCAGCCCAGGTCTAAAGGCAGGTCTTCCCAAGAAACCCCCATGCGGAGCACGTAGAGAATGCCGCTCAAGGCCTCACGGTGGGGTACCGGCGCGCGGCCGATGGTGGTTTTTGGGTTTTGGCGGAGGCTGGGAATGAGTGGTTTGACCATCTCCCAGGCGGAGTTTGGAAGGAGTTGGACCGCCAATTTTGCGGTTTTATCGTTTTTAGCCATGGGCATTGGTTCCTTGGCGAGGTTCCCTGATTTTTGGTAGGTGGGATTTGGCTAATCCTAGCAAGCTAACCTCAACAATCCGTATGAAAACCATGTGGCTTTTTGTCTACCAAAGTTACAAGCGAGACCAAGACAGGAAATGGGACAAAAATTTTGTTAAAGCGGTTTTTTTTGGGAAAATAAAATTTGTAGATAGCCCGGCATAAAATTTGTTAGCTCAATTTTTAATTTTTTCCAAGGGTGGGAAAGCGGGGCTGGTGATTATTTGGGCTGGGAAATCGGATTTTTGGTTGGGCCGGACCAATCTGGCTTGGGCGTGGTAGGCAGCCACTACGGCCAAAGCCTTTTCCGCAGGCAGTAGGCAGCAGGCTTTGGTGAGGCTGTCGGCATCGATACCTTTTTTGGCTATGACGGTGGCAGCGGCGCGATCGGTCGTTCCCAAGCCTGTTTTGGGGTTCAGGATATGGCTGTAGCGGACATGGTTGATTTCGAGGAATTGCTCGAGATCTCCGGAGGTGGAGACGGCTTGATTTGCCAATTGGATCTGTCGGGTGCCACCTTTGTCCCCTGGTAAATTGATCAAGTCGACCTCCCAAGCAATTTTGGCGGGTGGAGGGTCACCCGCAACCAAGTCGCCACCCAAGGCCACCAAAGACTGCGGTAAGCCTGCTTTTTTAAGTAGATCGAGCAATTGGTCACCGGTGTAGCCTTTGGCGATACCGCCCAAGTCCAGTCGCATGCCTTTGGTTTTTAGGCGAACCTTGTTGGGGCCTGAGAGTTCGATTTTTTGATAACCGACCAGGGCACGGCCCGCAGCCAAGGTTTCTTCATCGGGCAGGCGGAAAGATTTACGGGCGAGGCGCCATTCGCGGGTGAGCGGGCCCACGGTGATATCGAAAGCACCTTCGGTTTTTAGCGACATTTTTTGGGCAGCAGATAGGACCTCGAACAATTCGGGGCCAACTGTTACGGCTTCTTCGGTGCCGGAGCGGGCGCACAGGCGCATCAGTTCGCTATCGGCAATGTAGTCGCTGAGAATGCGGTTGAGTGCTTCTGCGCGGGCAAAAGCTTGGTCGAACGCTATGAACACAGTTTGCTCAGGCATGGCGGAGTGGGTTACCAGGCGCAAAGTTGTGCCCATACAGGGTTTTTGGCGTTCGAAGCGCATGGTTTGGGCCGAGGCGTTCGCCAGCCAAAAGGTTGCCAGCAAGAGAGGCAAGCAGTAACGCATGTTGGGAAGGACTCCATTTGATCCCGGTGGGCAGTGTTAGTTTAGGCGGCAATGAGGAGCCTGACGCAGAGGTTGAAGATATTTATAGCTAGCACCCAATACTTTTTGGCTTATGGGATGGGCTGTTTGGGAAGATGTGGCCCTAAAGAGCGGAAGTGAGACTGGGGGATGATTGGGCTGGTTAAACCCGGGGTGGATGGGTTTGGTTTTTAGGTGTGGTTTTTGGTAGTATTCAAAGACCGAGGTCTGACGCCAGTCAGAGGAAAAACCCAGCCTGGCGATGGCTGGTAAACCTTGGAAGATCCATTCAGCGCAAGGTTCACTTATGCGAAGTTTTCCCAAAACACGATTCGGCTCCATGGCTTGGGGCTGCATGGCGGGTTGCATGGCCTTGGCGGCCATGGGTTTGGTGACGGCCTTGATCTCGGCGGGTCGGGCTGAGGATGCGCCTAAAGCAGGCAAGTTCAACCAAAAGATAGAAGGCAGCGAAGTTGCATTTGACATGATTGCCATCCCGGGTGGCAAATTCAAAATGGGAACGCCTGAATCGGAGGCGGGTCGGAAAGAAGACGAAGGCCCGCAGCATGAAGTGGAGCTGGCTCCTTATTACATTGGCAAAACCGAAGTGACCTGGGATGAATTCGACCAGTTTTGGAAGGTCGAGGGGCAGCCTAAGGCCCGGCCCGAAGAAACTGAAGCGCGCAAGGGCGACGCTATCACCCGGCCAACCCCGCCTTATTCGGACGAGACCTTTGGGCATGGCCGTGAGGGTAATCCGGTGATTTGCATCACCCATCACACCGCTATGGAGTATTGCCGGTGGTTGAGCCGGAAAACTGGGCGCTGGTATCGCTTGCCCACCGAAGCGGAGTGGGAGTATGCCTGTAGGGCTGGCACCAGCAGCGCTTATAGCTATGGAGCAGATGCGGCGCAGCTTGGAGATTATGCGTGGTTTGCTGGTAACGCTGAAGAGCTGGCGCATAAAGTTGGCCAGAAAAAGCCGAACCCATGGGGCCTGCACGACATGCATGGCAACGCTTGCGAGTGGTGTTTGGACATGTATGAAAAAGACATTTACAGCAAACTTGCCGACAAGCTTCAGGTTAGGCCTGTGGTGTTGCCCACGGAGAGGCGTTTTAGCCATGTTGCCCGAGGTGGCTCGTGGGCCGACCCTGCCGCCATGCTGCGCAGCGGTGCCCGCAGGGGCAGTGACAAGACTTGGATCAAGCTGGACCCACAACGCCCGCAGAGCATTTGGTGGCTGACCAGTGCAGAGTTTGTGGGCTTTAGAGTGGTGAGCCCTGTCAAGGAGCAACCTGAACTGGTTGACCTGCGCAGCAAGGTGACACGGCAAAGCCAATGATGGCCAAAAAAGCCTTAAGCACTTGAATCTGAGTCGGTTTTGGGTTCGACTATAGCAACTTGGGAAAATGTTTCCTTTGATTTTATTTTTTGTGACGGTGATTTTGGTTGATTGGTTTTGGTCCTCTTCCCCACGACGCCAACCGGAGATTGATAATGAACAAGCAAACCAAGCTGAACCGCCGAGCCGCCCTTGGCACGGGCATTTCTGCAGCAACAATCCTTGCGGCCCTGCCCCCGGGCGCTTATGCCGCAGGTGATGAAGTGATCAAGGTAGGCCTGATCGGTTGCGGTGGCCGCGGCACGGGTGCGGCGAGCAATGTGATGCATGCCGCCCCTGGCGTTGTGATTCATGCCATTGGTGACATGTTCGAAAGCCAGGCCAAAGGTGCCCAGCGCAACCTTCGCAATATGGCTGACAATGAGCCGAAGATCAAGGAACTGGGCAACAAGGTTGACTTGCCCGATGACCGTGTCTTCTGGGGATTGGATGCCTACCAGAAGGTGATCAACAGCGGAGTGAACTATGTCATTTTGGCCACTCCTCCCGGGTTTCGCCCGTTACACATTGAAGCGGTGATCAAGGCTGGGAAGAACCTGTTCACCGAAAAGCCTGTGGCGGTGGATGGCGCTGGCATTCGCATTTGCATGAAGGCGTTTGACGAAGCCAACCAAAAGAAATTGGGCGTGGCAGCCGGC
The DNA here is from genome assembly GCA_903912515.1 of uncultured Planctomycetaceae bacterium. Taxonomy (GTDB): domain Bacteria; phylum Planctomycetota; class Planctomycetia; order Gemmatales; family Gemmataceae; genus UBA6894. Next base: position 2,909 of record CAIWHS010000264.1, on the reverse strand, counting down.
ACCCAGCGTCGGCACCAAGCGAGTTACATTGAGACCATCAAGCGTATCCATGACGGTGAAATTGGCGATTTGGTCACCGGGCGCTGCTATTGGAACCAGGGTATTTTGTGGAGCCGTCCTCGTCGCGAGAAGATGACCGATCTCGAGTACCAATGCTGGAACTGGTACAACTTCACCTGGATTTGCGGCGACCATGTGGTGGAGCAGCATGTTCATAATCTGGATGTGCTCAACTGGGCGTTTCGCGAGCACCCAGTGGCTGTGAACGCCATGGGCGGTCGGACCCGCACCAATCCTGATTACGGCCATATTTTTGACTTCTTTTCTGCGGAATTGGAGTACCCTGGTGGCCGTCATTGCATTAGCCAGGCCCGCCAAGTTAGCAACTGCTACAACGCGGTGACCGAGTTTGTCACAGGCACGAAGGGTACCTCCCATGTGGGTAGTTCCACCATCAACGGCAAACCGGTGGTCACCCCGGCCATGCGCCGCCAGCAGACTGACCCCTACATTCAGGAGCACACCGACCTGATCACATCGATCCGCGCCGGCAGCCCGATCAATGAGCTGAAGAATGTGGCGGAAAGCACCCTGACCGCGATCATGGTGCGCGAGGCCGCCTATACCGGCCAGCGCATCACCTGGGAGCAGGCGCTCAATAGCCAGAAGGTGTATCTGGATGTGAGCAAGCTGGCGCTGGATATGAAAATGCCCGAATGGGAAGTTGCCGTGCCCGGTAAAACCCGCTTCTCTTAATAATCGAGTCGTTTTTTGTAAAAACCAAAAGCCCTTTCTGGCAGCAGGAAGGGCTTTTGGTTTATTGGTGTGATTCTTTTAAACCCAGTTCTGGCACCCAGCATGAACGAACAGGAATTCATTGAAAAATGGCCACGGCTCTATGAGGAGTCTGGCTATGAGGCGGCGCTGCAATATTTGCAGGAGATCCACCATCAAGTGGCCACCTCTGGGGCGACACGGGGCGACTCGCGGCTGCATGGGGTGGTCCTGTGCGAACTTGGTAGCCTGAGCCAATTTGGCGGAAGGATCACAGAAGCTGAAACTTATTACCGGCTTGCTGGAGAGGTGACAGGTCGGGAGGATATGGCCACCTACCAGACGGCATTGATGTATTACCACCAGGTGGGTGACTTTGTGAAAACCCTGAGCCTGATGGATTCCATCCGCCCCCAACCCGGACCAATGACCAAGTTCCGTATTGCCGAGCTGCTCAACTATCTCGGCTTGAAGGGTATGGCACTTGCCAAGTTGGACAAGGACTGCGAGGCCATGGTGGTGGCGGAAACCATGGCTGAGATATTGAAGTCCATTCCGGGGCGGCTGCCTGTTTCTATCTGCCTGGATTTCCTTCGCTTGCTACTGGCCAACCCGGCATGGGCCGAAAAAACCCTGCCTCTGGCCACCTTGCTGGCCAATACCGTCCAGGAAAGCCAGGGGCCGGAATTGGATGCGGTTTTTGCCACCGGGAAATAACCGACCGCTAGCAGGACCGGAGAAAGCCCGCTGGGATTGCGCCAAATTGGGTATTTTGTTCGCATATCATCTCCTATCCCCGGATCAGGAGGCAGTAGCATATGCGCCAGTGGACCGTTTGTTGGCTATGGGCCTTGGTTTTGGGATTTACGGCCGGGCAAGTGCAGGCCGTGGAGCCCGATCCCTGCATCCCGCCCGACACTATCTTCGCCATGAAAGTGCGGCCCCGGCAGATTCTGACCTCTGCTCTGGTGAGGGACTTGGGTTGGGACGAACTTTTTAAGACTACCTTGGCTGCTGTCGGCCCGGTTCAGGAATTTCTGGAAACGGCTGGGGTGCGCATCGATCGGGATCTGCAATCAATTCTCTGGTGCATGCCTTCATCGCCGCTGGTGGATGATCCCGATGCGCCGCCCATGGCCATCGATCCGGAAACCGGGGAGATTATCCAGCCTGATCGGCCCGCCGGGGAAAAACCTGCCAAACTATGGCTGGTGATTGTGCAGGGTAAATTCAGCCCGAAGAAAATCACCAAAGCGTTGGAGAATCATGGAAAAAGCGCGGGTGCCCCTATTCGGAAACTGAAGGGCGACGATGCCACTCTCTTGCAGATGGAATCCCCTTTGGGACCGATTTTTCTGGGACTTGAAGGTAATGGCAGGATCATCGTTTCCAACCATTTGGAACGGCTGAAGGGTTGTCTGTCGGGCAACTATGGCAAGCCGTCCAGTGAGCGCTTCCTCAACGGCATGGAAGGAATCACCGACAAGGAGTCCCTTTGGGTTGTGCAAGCCGTAGAAGGGGATTTTAAAAAGCAAATGGAGGCGGGGGAACCCGCAGACTCCGGTGAAGCGGCCATGAGGGAAGCCAAGTCTTTTCAAGTTTGCGCAACCATCAAGGATGGCATTCAAGGCAAACTGACTATTGCCGCCACCGCTCCCCGCCACGCCGATTCCATCAAAACCGCACTGGCAACCGCCATGGCTGGCCTGGAACAAACCTTGGCTGAAATCCTTAACAACTTGGACAAGGAAATGACCGAGGATCCCTCTGAAAAAGCTGCGCTAAGCTTGGAAGCGGGCATCGCATACTTGGCGGTCAAGCAAGGCAAGCTGGAAGTGAAAGGGAACGACATGGTCTTGCAGGTGGGGGCCGACCGCAAAGCTTTGGAGCCGCTGCTGAAGGCACTGGGGCTGTCGGGGCAATAATCGAGGCTCACTCACCTACGGCCAAATCACCCGTCCCGGTTCCTTCACCCTCACCGAATACAGCACCCCGCCCCCGGTAACCAGCAGAGTCTTCCGGTCGCCGCCGGCGAAGGCGCAGTTGGTCACCTCGTCGGTAGGGATGGGCAGGAAATCAAGCTGCTTGCCGGTTTCGGGGTCCACCACATAGATGCCGGCGGGGATATCCTTGGC